>CBDUVK010000342.1:0-3200 GCA_965370645.1 uncultured bacterium | reverse complement strand
GCCCGTAAATCCTATCAAAATAGAGACGATTAAAAGGCATATAATAAACCCAACCGGTCCCTAGATAATGCAGCAACGAGATGAAAACCAATTTAGTAACTTCGGTTTATCTATATGAGCTATTGTGAAAAAAAGTTAATTATATTGAGTATGTTTACGGAATATCTTAAATTGAATTTACACTAAAAATTAGCTGAATATTGTCTAAAAAATTGAAGAAAAATTTTGCTGGTTTTTATCACTCCCTGGGCTTTAAGATTTTCCTTATCTTACTCATCATGATGATTATTTTTGTCACCCTATATAGCACTATTTGCACTTCACTTCAGCAACAAATTCTGCTAGACACTGTCGGCCATAGCGCTTACCGGGTGAGTGATGTCATAAAACAGTCTCTGCATCGTCTCATGCTGATCAACGAGCGCGAAGAACTTTACCGTACCATACAACTCCTGGGCGATGAACCGGGAATTGAAAATATACGCATCTATAATAAAAAGGGAGAAATCAAATTTTCCACTAAAGAAGAAGAAATTACTCAAATCGTTGACCTGAAAGCAGAAGCCTGTTACGATTGCCATACCGCCGATAAACCGCTGCAATCATTACCCATGCAGGAGAAGACTCGTATATATCGTACACCAGATGACCGGCGGGTATTAGGGATGATCAATCCCATCAGGAATTCAGCGGAATGCAGCAATGATGCCTGTCATGCCCATCAGCCGGAACTCACGATTCTTGGTGTCCTGGATGTTCAGATGTCTCTGAATGAACTGGATCAGGCGACCTCCCGGGCAAAGTTTATCATCAATATTATCATTGTTAGTTTCATCATGATAGCAATCCTGGTAGTGGGCATTATCGTCTATTTTATGATACACCGACCCATAAATACCCTGGAACTGGGAACTGACAAACTTGCTAAAGGTGAGCTAGACTACCGCATAAAAATGCAACGAAAAGATGAGCTGGGGAATCTGGCTGTGTCAATTAATAATATGGCTTATAGCCTTGATCAGGCCGATGCAAATTTGAGAGAATGGTCAAATTCGCTGGAAAAAAGAGTGGAAGAAAAAACAGCAGAACTGGAACTGGTCAATAAGGAATTAATCCAGGTTGAAAAAATGGCCTCCCTGGGAAAAATGGCAGCTTCGGTAGCCCATGAGCTGAATAATCCACTAGCTGGAATTTTGACCTACGCGAAACTTCTCATCAAAAAAATTCAAAATAATCTTAGTCAACCAGTTGAGAAAGAAAAATTTATAGAAAAATTGGAACATATCCGTTCAGAATCGATGCGATGCGGTAATATTGTACGCAACTTATTAACCTTCGCCCGCGGAAGCACTACCAATTTTCAGGAGTGCAATCTAAGTGATATCATTGACCGGGCACTGAGAATAGTTAATCATCATATCGAATTGGCTAAAATTAAAGTAGTTCGCCAGATAGATATCAAACTCGGAACCATAAGCTGTGATTCCGATCAGCTCCTGCAGGCATTTGTGGCTCTGCTGGTAAATGCTGTCGAAGCCATGTCGGATGGAGGAAATTTAGAAATCTCTGCCCAACATTTAGGCCAGGAGACCAAGCGAGTGATTATTCAAATAAAAGATACCGGTATTGGTATCCCTGAGGAGCTGAAGGATAGAATTCTGGAACCCTTTTTTTCCACCAAAAAAGATCAGAATGGTGTAGGGCTAGGCTTGGCGGTGGTTTATGGGATTATTCAGCGACATAATGGAAAAATCTGGTTGAAGTCTCAGAAAGATCAGGGAACCACTTTTTATATGGAGTTACCAGTGGTACAATCGAGTTCACAGAAAGGGACCAGCGAGCAACCTTGATCGGGATAGTATAACAAGACGATTGTAAAAGCTCAATAACCGAAGATAATATTTTAAAAATTGATAAATTTATTGAGAAAAAGAAAAAAGTGATTAAAAATCCGGCTTTTTTTCGAACCTTAAGTTTAAAACTTTTTGTAGCACTACTGTTGATTATCGTAATATTGTTTGGTTTATATAGTACCCTATGTTCCCACATACAGAATAAAATCTACGAAGATACCATCGGTCTGGCAGCCTACCGGATGAGCGATCTTGCCAAAAATTCTCTCTATCGCCTCATGCTGGAGAACCAACGGGAGGAATTATATCATACCATTCAGCATATGGGAAGTGAGCCTGGTATTGAGAGCATTAGCATTTACAACAAAGAGGGTGTAATCAAATTTTCAACCAAAGAATCAGAAACAGGACAGATCGTAGATATGAAAGCGGAAGCATGCTATGTATGTCATACTGCCAATCAGCCGATCGTTTCCCTCCCAATCCAGAAAAAAAGACGCATTTACCATACCGTCGATGGCCAGAGAATCATGGGACTGATCAATCCGATCCGGAATGAATCGGTATGCAGTGATGGTGATTGCCATGCACACGAACCTGCACAAACCATCCTGGGAGTGTTAGATGTTAAAATGTCTATGGCGGAATTGGATCAGGAGGTTTTGCGATCAAGAATAAAGGTTTACATATTGTTTGTAGGTTTAATTCTGTTTGCCCTGATTCTATTTGCTATTGTTATATACCTTCTCATTCATCGCCCTTTTCAGCACCTGCAAACCGGTATGGTGAAATTATCGGTTGGAGAATTGGACTATCGTATCGAAATGAAGCGCAAAGATGAACTGGGCTTACTGGCGCAATCCTTCAATAATATGGCTGAAAATCTCAAAGGAGCCTATAACAGGATGTTACAGGTAGAAAAAATGGCTTCACTGGGAAAGATGGCAGCTACCGTTGCTCACGAGCTCAATAACCCGTTATCCGGAATAGTCACCAATGCAAAACTGATTCAGAAAAAAGTTATGCGGGGATTGCGGCGGGAAAAGGACAGGGAAAAAGGAGAGATGGAATTAGATATGATTCTCTCGGAATCGATGCGCTGTGGTAATATCGTTCGGAATCTTTTGGAATTTGCACATGGCTCGTCTGCGAAATTTCAGGAATCTAAACTTCAGGATATTGTTGACCGGGCTCTGGGAATTGTGGGTCATCATATAAAATTAGCCAAAATCGAGGCCGGTAGTCGAATTAATATTACACCTGAATCAATTTACTGTGATCCAGACCAGCTATTGCAGGCTTTTATCGCACTCATTGTAAATGCGGTAGAAGCAATGCAGGCGGGGG
>CBDUVK010000341.1:0-3226 GCA_965370645.1 uncultured bacterium | reverse complement strand
TCCCTGGGACAACCTATGATATATAAGCCATACTTCGGATTTTCCCTGGGTAATAATCGGGAGGCTGATTTCGATAATCTGACTGCTCAGCTTCGCCTGGGAGTATATAAGGACTTGTTGAGTCCAGTAATGGCTGCGGCTGGTTTGTCAGCGGAAGGATATATTGGAAATAGAAATGATAAAATAGATGGTGGTGCCCGGGGCTTCTTTGAATTGCCGGTATTCCGTTTTGCTGCAGGAGCAGATTACAATATCCCTGATAAACGAACCGATCTAATGCTGCGTTTGAAATTTAATTTTCGCCGGGGGGGGATTTTTGGAAAAGGAACTGACATTCGTTTTGAATGGTTACCAAACCGAAGTAACACCTATAATATTGCTTTAGGAGTTCCCATCTTCCAGCCGCCGATCGGGGAAACCAGGCCCAAGAAAGATTTTGTTAAATTTTCTAAACCCCAAAGTCCCTCGATCAAAATGTTCGATACTGCCAGGGATTTTGAAGAAGTATTGGACAATGTAAAACAAACCGCCATGTGGATTAATCGTCTGACCACCCCTTATTTTGATTACAGTGGTAGCGATCCCTACAAAGCCATTGAAGGTCCGATTCAGGAGATTAAAAAATATTTAAATTCAGAAAGCCCCCTGTTCGCTGATGGTAAAAGTAGTGAAGCTGCCGTAAGACTGTATCACCAGGAGATGGGGCGGGCATTTTCCATCGCCATCCTGGGAAAATATCTGGCTTTTGGTGAAAACATTTCGGAAGGCATTGCAGCTGCAAACAAAGCCAGGGAGATTATCTTGGAGGAAGTTATTATACCTTATAATCGCCTATTGGGTCAATGGAAAAATGAAGATACTATTTTGCAGTTGGCTGTCTATGCGCGTGGTAGCATGACCCGCTGGCTCACAAAATCCGGTGTAATCCCAGATGAGCGTGTAGAAAGTGTGCGCTATGTATTTCAGCAGCTGCTTGATATCATAGAAAAAGCCCGGGAAGATTCACATAAAAGCTGGAAAGATTCCCGTTTGGTATGGATACCATTCCAGTTTGCCCTGCTGCCGGAGCAACATGATAGTCAGGCGGAACTGGATCTGTTGATTGAAAGAACCGTCAAACAGAATTTCACGGACGGGAATAAACTCTGGTACATTATCAATGAACAGTTCCAGTTTGAAGTCTCCCGTCAAATTCATCTGGCAAGAGATTACCATATTCTCTGGATCCATGACATCGATGGCTATGATGCCAGTGGCGCTCCCGATACCCTGACTTTCCTGCAGGTCAAGGAATCCTATTTAAAAGCTTTGATCGAAAGAGTACGTGAGTATGATGATACAGGTAAATTACCGGTTTTTATGATTTTTCTCGATCAACACTATTATGAATTAAATGGTAGTCGAAAATGGCTGCGATTGCTGGAAAAACCGCTCTATCATAAAATAAACCTCTCTGATAAATCTATGGAACAGGCAATTTTTCAGACTCAGGCCGAATTGCGCAAGGCGGTGAAGGATTCAAAGTTACTGCAGGCTGAAATTAAGGAATATGGTGAAGAGTGGTTGTATAATCTCATTAAGATTCATGTCAATATTACCAACCCGGCTGATCTGTCCTTCTGGAGTAGTCAAATCGTTCCCATCCTCGGAGTGCCGGATAATCTTATGAGAGACCACCGTAAGATTTCTTTCTTTGATATTGCGGAAGAAGATCCCTACCGGGGAATGATGATGATTGCCGGCATGGGAATCGGTGAGCATTATGTAGGACCCACCTGGGACGATCGCGGTGTACTGCTTCGGGGACCTGCTGCTCTGGATATGAAATATGCGGCGTTACAGCTATTAAGGAATCAGGGATTCGAAGAGCAGGAAATCCCATTTCCGCTGCTTCAGAGAGAAAAACCGTTAAATTATGATACAATTGTTCAAGATTCCATAGGGGCTTTCAGGGCCGCGGATAAAGTCTTATCCAGGGCTATGCAGTTGCACAGCCAGACCGGATTTCATTACAAACCGATTGCGGTGGTTAAGGCAATATTATACTCTCTGATGCCTAAGGGATCATTACAGATTATTCCGGATTCTCTATGGAATAGCCCCTTCTGGGCTTCACTATTGCTTGGGAATGTCTTACGTGAGGGAACAGTACTTATCATTGCACCCTCAGCAGCGTGTGCACCCGCTCCCGCTTTCCCCCAAATGTCCTATGGACAGGAATTGCTGGCTCGTTTGATTGTTATTAATAATATCCTGGCTGAAGAGATTAAGAAAGTGGGCGGTCAGTTAAGAATTAATTTGTATGACCCGGAAGTGGATGTCGCGGACATTGGTGGAATGGTGAGGGAATTTAAGCGGCGTTTAAAAACAGACCAATATTGGAAAGAAAATATGCCGTTCCATCCATCAATAATTCCCATGCTGGATAGTTTGGAGGACAAACTTGGTCAGTTTAAAGCTGGCTACATAACAGGCGGCGTTCTGCGACGTCCGAAGCTTCACGCAAAAATTAATTTCTTTGCCAGCGCCGAACAGCTTGATAATCTGCTGAGACGACCAGAATTTACCAGGGTACTTGAAACTTACATTCTGCAAAGAGCAGATCAGGTGAAGGAAACCACTCACGATCAGAACGTAAAAGATGAAGCGAACGATTTTGGCCGTGTGGCCAAAGAGTGGATAGTTCCTTATGTGGAAAGCCTTTCTCCTGCAGAACAGGAAAAAATCATATTTTATTTCTCGGTGGGAACTTCCAATATGGATTACCGTAGTTTGATGATGGATGGAGAAGCCATGGTTCTCATTTCTAAGTGGTATAGTATTTATGGACTCATGGATCTGATATTTCGCATGAGCCTTTCCAAGAATGTAAGTACCCTGGATGAATTGGAAGAACTATTACCGGGATATAATGGCATACAGAGGCGGATTGGACGGATTATGAAATATGCGCTGTAGTTTATGACTTTTTGGATCCAGTGCTCTTTGAGATCAAGATAGAACAGAGGCAAAAATTTCAACAGCAATCAATATGGGCGTTATGAGTAAATCATAACTCGTGTTTCGGTCTTTACCTTCTTAATTTGCCAATCGATTTATTTGAAATTCAATTTAATCTGAATAATTCGTAACCACTAAGACACAACGACACAAAGTTTTTAAAATATTATTTTTCATAACTCTAGTAATCTTAGTGACTTAGTGCCTTTGTGGTAATATTTATGAA
>CBDUVK010000340.1:0-3229 GCA_965370645.1 uncultured bacterium | reverse complement strand
AGATATGCTTCATAGACATCCTGGGGTGGAATGTCATCGGTTAATTCTGTCCGGGAGACAAGTACCCTTTGTAAGTGCGAATAGGGAGGAAATCGCTTATAATCCAACTCGGTGCGGTACAATGCCACCACCGGTACATTGTAACAAGAGGCAAGGTGTATCAGAGAGGTATCAGGGGAAATGAGCACTTTAAGGCGACGGACCAAGTAGGCCACATCTTGAATGGTGGGCGTTCGGGGGGTTGGAATGACCCGGGTGAACTCCTTTTCAAGAGATTCTTTTTGCTGCTCCTTTTCCAGAAGACTAAATACGATCACTTTCTGGTTTATATTCTCAAGAAATTCCCTGTAGTTTTCTATTTTCCAGCTCTTGTATATATTGGAAGCGCTCAGGTTAATACCGATGACTTCTCCGGTTTGAATTTTATCAGCAGCGATTTTCTCAATTTCCGGTGTAACCGGTCCTTCATTGAAATAAGGTGTCAAATCCTTTTTCCAACTCTCATTACCCATCAGGGATAATATGGAGCAGTTCTTCTCAACTGTTGCTGTATCAACTGCCTGGGGAAGAAGATAATGAAAATTTCCGAGATGCTGAGGGTGTTCTAAACCTACCCGCAATCTAGCTGTAATTTTGCGGGAAAGGGAAAGGAAGGTAAAAGAAGCATGATCCTTACTGTTGAAGAGCAGATCATATTTCCTTTTAAACAGTTCGCTCTGCTCCCGGGCTGATAGTCTGTTTAAATTGTAAAAATGGTTAATATGAGGATCATCTCGCAAGATCTCATTATCATCCCGGACTCCCACCAGATCGATCTCCATATGGGGAAAATCACGTCGCCAATTTTTCAATAACGGAGTAGTCAATATGGTGTCGCCAATCCGTTCCTGTATCAGAATAACTACCTTCTTAATATGCTCCAACGGGAAATTGTCCAGTGGGCGTGGTTTGATTATGCCATAGCGATATTTAAGAAGAGAGATAAGCCAGGATTTGAGTTTTTTCTTCAATATGAATCCAGATAAGGATAGGTAGACGACGGGCTTTATGCCCGTCGATCAACGCCCATCATGAAAACATTGCCAGACGGGCGCATTCCCGAGGGGATGCCTCCGGTAAAAGCGCGTTGTCTACATCTATTTAACTGAATAATTAAGATCTCTCCACTTCGTCCGTCGGCTGACGGACTCCGGTCGAGATGACTGCATATTCTCATCCCATAATAAGGTAACTTGCGGGGCTTCTAGTTAATTTCAAACTTTATCCCTGCCCGCTCATTCTGGGGCATGTTTTTGGCAGCCACATAAGTGGGCACTGCTGTGGGGATCATTCCTGAAATTGAGTCTTGTAGAGGTTTGCGTAAAGCCCTTCTTCTTCCAACAGAGTTGAGTGGGTGCCCCGTTGAATAATTTTTCCATCATCAATCACCAGGATTTCATCGGCTTTCTGTATTGTGGAGAGACGGTGTGCAATCACCAGCGAGGTACGGTTCAACATTAATTTGTTCAATGCTTCCTGGACCAGGATTTCACTCTCGGTATCCAGTGCCGAAGTGGCCTCATCCAATAGCAGAATTTTGGGATTTCGCAGGATGGCCCGGGCGATGGCAACTCGCTGCCGCTGACCCCCGGAGAGTTGAACACCCCTTTCCCCTACCTGAGTATCATAACCGTGTTCCAACTTTTCAATAAAATCATGGGCATTAGCAGCTTTGGCTGCGTCAAGTACCTCATGGTCAGTTGCCTCCAGCCTGCCATAGCGGATATTATCCATCACGGTTGCTGAAAAAAGAATGGTTTCCTGGGGAACTATGGCAATATGCCGGCGCAGATTTGCCAATGTGAAATCATTGATATCAGACTTATCGATAAATATCTGACTGTTTTTCACCTGGTAGAAACGGGGAATAAGATTCACAATGGTAGTTTTGCCACCACCGCTGGGTCCCACCAGGGCATAGGTTTTTCCAGCCGAAATTTTAAATGAAATATCTTCCAATATTGTTTTGCTGCCATCGTATGAAAAATTAACATTTTGAAAGGATATTTCGCCCCGATTGACGGAAACTTTATGTCCTTCTTTCGGAATAATATCATATTCACCGGGTTGATCCAGAAGTTCATAGATTCTCCGGGCGGAAGCCATGGCTCTCTGAATCATGGCATTTGAATCGCCCAGAGCTTTTAAGGGTTGATAAGCCATAATCACCAGGCCACAGAAAGTTGCAAATGTCCCAATGGTCATATTACCCAGACTGATCTGCCAGGCGCAGAATAAAATGAGAAAAGCCATTCCGGTAGTACTGAATATTTCATTGAACGGTTTTAGCAGGGCCATATATTTAACGACTTTAATGGCATAATCATAATTCAGTCTGGATCGCTTTTCAAAATTACCCTTCTCAAATTCCTCGCGGGTAAATCCCTTCACAATCTTGATAGAAGTGATCTTCTCGGTTAAAAATGCGGTAATGTCAGCCACATTCAGGGAGATATCACGACTGATTTTACGGATACGGTCTCCAATATACTTTATGACCACTGCAGAAAAGGGGAATACAATAAGAGATAACAAAGACAGTTTCCAGGTGACTATAAACATGGCAGTAACATATAAAAGTGTAAAAATGATATTTTGAGTAAAACCAATCAGGGCGGACATTGAATTTTCCAGCATCAGGACATCGTTGCTGATTCGTGAAACCACCGTACCTGTCCGGACCTGATCGAAGAAGCGCAAGGGTAAAATGACAATTTTATCAAAAACCTCCTGGCGGATCCGCATGAGAAATTTGTGGGAAGCCGAATTCATGAGATATTCACGCAGATAGACAAATATCACTTTGAAGAAAACCAATAAAGTGATTGAAATGGCAAAATAGATGATGAAGCGGGAAATTTCTCCCTGGTCAGCCAGATTCAGACTGAAAAAATGAAAACCTCCCCGTTCCACATCAATTTGAATGAGTGCATCCTCTCCAAGGGATACCCGGCTTTGAATTTTGGTTAAGGCATCAAAAAAGATACCCAGGGCCAGTGCCAGAAGCGTATCACTGAATCCAATGAAGGCAGTAGATATCAGGCCTCCGGAAATCCTTAATTTATAGGGAAAAAAATAGCGGATAAATCTTTTAAGATCGTCCAATAAAAATACAACCTATTATTTTTTTGGCATATTTTGCCCAAATAACTATGCGTGAAATTAATACATTCCAGATGGGAAAGCAAAG
>CBDUVK010000339.1:0-3264 GCA_965370645.1 uncultured bacterium | reverse complement strand
TGAGATATCACTGGTAACATATATTTTTATGTATCATCACACCCTCTTTCAATTTTTATATTTCATATTGAAACAGGTGCAGATTGGTCTTAAAATATGATTGCATGTTCTGGTAAGATAAGCCTCAGTCAGTGTGATTGGTCATATTCTTAAGTTAGAGGTAACTCTTTTTTATGATTCTCGATTGATGGTGAATAGTCAATTTTATTAAAAAAAGGAGTCAGCTGTATGGATGTTGAAATTCTCTCCAGGATTCAATTTGCTTTTACCATAGGCTTCCACTATATCTATCCAATCCTGAGTATTGGATTGGGAGTTATTCTGGTGATCATGGAGGGACTCTATCTGAAAACCAAAAATAAACTTTATCACGAAATGACCCGCTTCTGGGTGAAAGTATTCGCCCTTACCTTTTCCTTAGGGGTGGCGACCGGAATTGTACTGGAATTTGAATTCGGGACCAACTGGGCTTCTTATTCAAGATTTGTGGGGGACATATTTGGCAGCGCCCTTGCTGCAGAGGGTATATTTGCTTTCTTCCTGGAATCCGGTTTTTTGGCCATCCTGGTTTTCGGATGGAACAAAGTAGGTCCCAAAATGCATTTTTTCTCGACTGTCATGGTTTCTCTCGGTTCAATGTTTAGTGCAGTTTGGATTGTGGTTGCCAATTCCTGGCAACAAACACCGGCAGGCTATCATCTGGTAGGTGATGGTTTAAACACCCGTGCTGAGATTACAGATTTTTGGGAGATGGTTTTTAATCCCTCTTCGGTTGAACGACTGATCCACACTTTGGGGGGTGCCTGGCTTGCCGGGGCATTTTTAGTGATCAGTGTTAGTGCATATTACCTCCTGAAAAATCGCCATATAGAATTTTCAAAAGCCTCGCTGAAAATCGCACTAATCTTTGCCATATTTGCCTCACTCTTTCAGCTTATCACCGGTCATCAGGGTGCCATTGGTGTTAGCCAAAATCAACCCGCGAAACTGGCAGCATTTGAAGCACACTATGATTCATCCAAACCGGGAGATCTCTATCTGTTTGGTTGGGTAGATGATGAAAATCAGACTGTAAGAACTGGTGTGAAAATTCCGGGTGGCTTAAGTTTTCTTCTCTATGGAGATGCCTCCAAACCGGTGATTGGACTAAATGACTTTGCACCTCAGGACCGTCCGCCGGTAAATCCGGTTTTTCAATCTTATCACATTATGATTGCTATAGGAATTTTTCTTATTTTGATCACTCTGACAGCAGCGATTTTCTGGTGGCGGGGAATTCTGTTTGAAAAAAGTTGGTTTCTTAAAATCTTAGTGGTCTCTGTTCTGGCACCCCAGATTGGAAACCAGGTGGGTTGGTTCACTGCCGAGGTGGGACGACAACCCTGGATTGTATACGGTCTGATGCGGACCTCCGACGGTTTATCCAAAGCGGTGAGTGCAGGTCAGGTTTTATTTTCCCTGATTTTGTTTACTCTTATTTACAGCCTTCTGTTTGTATTATTCATCTTTCTTTTGGATCGAAAGATTAAACAGGGCCCTGAAGTTACAGGTGATCATGCTTCTACCTATGAGCAACAGAGACAAGGTATGGATAGTTTACCGCTGGGAGAAAAAAACTCCTGAAAAATTAAGATAGGGCAAAATTGGAAACATCAAGGAGAAAAAATAGATGGATTTCACCATGGATTTAAATACCACCTGGTTTATGCTCATCGGTGTGTTGCTTGCAGGTTATGCTATTCTGGATGGATTTGACCTGGGTGTAGGTGCACTACATCTTTTCACCAAAACTGATTACGAGCGTCGCATTATGCTTAATTCAATTGGTCCGGTGTGGGATGGAAACGAGGTCTGGTTAGTTACCGGCGGCGGGGCTCTGTTCGCTGCTTTTCCCCATGTTTACGCAACCGTATTTTCCGGATTCTATACCGCCTTTATGCTGTTACTTTTTGTTCTCATCTTTCGGGCTGTATCGATTGAGTTCCGGAGTAAACGGGATAATAAGCGCTGGCGACAGATGTGGGATATCGCATTTAGTGTCTCCAGTATTTTGATTGCTTTTTTGGCAGGTGTGGCTTTGGGAAATATCGTGCAGGGTATTCCGCTGGGCCCTGATAAAGAGTTCACCGGTAATTTCTGGACACTGATTAATCCTTATGCAATTCTAGTAGGCATTACTACCGTCGCGCTGTTTATGATGCACGGCGCGATATATGCGGTGATGAAAACAGAGGGAGAAATACAGCAAAAAGTCCGGGGTTGGGTGAACAATACCATCATCTTTTTTGTTATCTGTTATGTTTCCATCACTATGGCTACCCTGGTTTACCAACCGCATATGACAGCTCATTTCAGAGACTTTCCCCTTGCCTTCGTCATTGCCACGCTCAACATGCTAGCCATCGCCAATATTCCCAGAGAAATTCATCGCGGCAAAGAATTTCGTGCTTTCCTATCTTCATGTGGGAGTATTCTGGCCTTGATGGCGCTGTTTGCAATTGGCATTTTCCCAAATCTGGTTTTATCCGATCCCAATCCTGAATACAGTTTAAATATTTATAATGCAGCCTCTTCTGCTAAAACCCTTAAAATTATGTTGACGATCGCCATTATCGGTATACCTTTTGTCCTGACTTACACCATCAGTATTTACTGGGTTTTCAGAGGGAAGGTAAAACTGGATACAACCAGCTACTAATGAGATTCTATGTGAATGAAGAGCACAAAATTACCATTTTTTAGTTTCGCCGGGATTTAAGATTAAATGATAATGATGGTCTTTATCATGCCTTAAAAAATTTTAATCCTGTAGTTTCCCTATTTATATTTAACAGGCAAATTCTGAATCAATTAAAATTGATATACATCATGAAAGGTCATGAGTCGTCTTACCACGGCAGGATGACTTGAAAGGATAATTCCATATTTTTAATAGGATTATTTAACCTGGTTAATTCATCCCGCACCTGCGGGACCACCAAGGTCACGCCAGTGGTCGGATCCGCCCTCTGGCGGACTCGAAGGCACTAAGAAATAAATTTATGAAGTTTAAAATTTGATCTCATTTTCAATTTTATAAAAAAGTATATTCCTTTTAAATCATTAATTTTTATTACTTTGTGTCTTGGTTACTTAGTGGTTATGAATAATTCAGGTTAAACACTCATTTTTTATTTTGTACAAACGGGATTTTTATAATATATTTTTAGGAAGTTAAATTGTCCGCCAACAAAGTATACTGAAAATCTAAATAGTTCATACCAG
>CBDUVK010000338.1:0-3273 GCA_965370645.1 uncultured bacterium | reverse complement strand
AAGAAACTTTAATTCTCTTCTTCCTACGATAATAGGTCATATAGATACCGAGTATTACCACCACCGCCCCCGCAAACTGATGCAGATTTAGCAATTCACCAAATATCATCCAGGAGGCGGAAATAGTCACCACCGGAATCAGATTTGCAAATATGGCTACTTTATAGGTCGTCAGATGACGCAAATTATAATTCAATAAGTAGTAGGCAAAGGTACCCCCCAGAGACAGATATAGTATGCTATATACAATAGTTAAATTGATATTCCCATCCACAACAAACCCGCCTTCGAACAGTGCCAGTGGAAAAAAAACCAGGGATGCCACCACAGCCTGATAGTAAGTAATGGTCCAGGGAGAGTAAGTCTGGGCAAGTTTCCGGCAAAGTACATTATATAAGCCTGCAGATAAGGCGGCGCCCAGTACCAGGAAATTTCCCAGAAGCGGGAACGGCGCTAAGGCACTCTTCTTCTGAACGGAAACCACCAAATAGACACCTAACAAAGAAATGAACATTCCCAATACCGCGATGAAATTCGTTCTTTCATTGAGGATCCCGAAAGCAAAGATCATAGAAAAAACCGGAATTGTAGCAATAATAATCGAAACCATGGATGGAGAGGTATAGCGGATTCCGTAGGTTTCAAAAATGAAAAAAGCGACCGGTTCAACCAGGGTTAAGACCAAAAATGGGAGGCGATCTTTCCTGGCGACAAAAAACTTTCTTTTATCAAACCAAAGAATCAGGGTAAGGGGTATCAGGGCCAGGATATGCCTGGTAAATACGACCTGAAAGACTCCCAATCCGCTGAGAGCCTGTTTGGTGGCGATAAATGTTAATCCGAACAGGACTGTCATCAGGATCAGCAGCGGCAGGAATCTCCCCCCACTTATTTTCACAGCGATTCCGCGGGTAAAGGCTTATATAGCAGGATGGTGTTCCCGATGATCTGGATAATTTCTGCATTTGTCAGCTTTTCTAACTGCTGTGCAACCGTCTTTTTATCAACTTCACAGTTTTCCAGGATTTTAACCTTAACTAATTCCTTGGTATGAAAAGAGTTCAACAGGGTTTGGGAAGTGCCCTCTGATACTCCTTCCTTACCAATCCACACTTCAGGTCTCAACCGGTTTCCGGCTGTCCGAAGATTTCTTTTCTCTTTGCCCGATAAAGTCACAAGTCCCTCGTCATCACGAATTATTCAATATATTTTACCACAAAGTCTCAAAGACACTAAAAGTGAAAGGGCTTAACGACAATTAATAAAAGATTGAGTTTGAATTTACTCAAATACAATCATTAAACCATAGATTTTCGGATCTTTGTGTCTTGGTGTCCGTCAGAAGCCGGATCCGCCGACCGGCTTGACCTTGGTGGTTAAGGATAATTCAGACTAACCAATATATATGAATTTTAATTTTATTTCGATATATTATTTTTTAATATAGGAGTTATGATTAATCCGGTGGTCTTTTAATGTACATCGTCACAAAATATCATATGACCTTCCTCGTATTTCTCAGCCTGTTGATCTCTGGTTGTGGTTATCTTCAGAATGAGAGAACGGGACTCAGCTGGCTTCACCTTGAAACCGGGCTTTCTTTGGGTACTTACACGGATTCCAAAAGTGCCGGGAAGGATGAGGCTTCTATTTATATCCTGAGAATAGATCCTCAGGTTTTCGACATAAATCTTTATTGTGCCAGTCAATTCAACCAGCAATCCTACACCATGCAGGGCTGGGCTGAGAAATTTGATTTAGTTGCAGCCACCAACGCAGGCATGTTCGCCACAGACCTGATCACATCGGTTGGTTATCTGAACAGCAGTGGTCATTTGAATAATCCCAAAATCAACAGCTCTCATAAATGTATGTTTGCCTGTCAACCCCTGGATAGTGCGGTGGTACCAGCTAAAATAATAGATTTAACCTGCAACGATTTTCGAAGCCATGAAGATAAATACCATTCCTTTTTACAGAGTATTCGGATGATTAGCTGTAACGGAAAAAACGTCTGGCAGCCTCAGGACGACAGGTGGAGTATCGCCGCACTTGGCATGGATTCTGACGGGCAGTTGTTATTCCTATATTCCGGCTTTCCCCGCAGCGTTCACGAATTTATTGAAATTCTTTTGAATTTACCCTTGAATATCGGCACTACCATGTACCTGGAAGGTGGAATACAGGCAGGATTATACATTTCTTCAGGAGGTATCACAATGGATCTTCCCGGGGAAAACCGCTCAGAAATCCTGCTCAACAACGATTCTCAGACAGGACGACCACTGCCGAATGTCATTGGTATACGCCGAAAAACAAAATAAAACCAGTTAAATTTTTATAAGAATGCTTCCGTGAGCTTGTCTCGAAGATATTCGAAAGCTCCCTGAGGTGAGTTGACAAAGTGAAACAGGTTGAGATCCTCCTGATCTATAACCATATTATCTACCATAAATTGAAAATTGATCATCTTTTTCCAGTATTCCTCCCCATACAGTACTACCGCCATTTTTTTCTGAATTTTACCGGTCTGTAAGAGCGTCAAAACTTCCCACAATTCATCCATCGTTCCAAAGCCGCCCGGGAAAATAACCAGGGCTTTTGCCAGATAGACAAACCAGAATTTGCGCATAAAGAAATAGTGAAATTCAAAATTCAGTTCAGAAGTGATGTAAGGATTAGAATCCTGTTCCATCGGGATAGAAATATTCATTCCGATCGATTTACCATCCGGAACATCAGCTGCACCACGATTCACCGCTTCCATAATACCCGGTCCACCGCCGGAACAGATGAGAAACCGGTGATGGCTGTTTTTTAAACCGATTGACCACTGGGTTAGCAGGCGCGCCAGTTCGCGGGCATCATCATAATAGCGCGACATCTGCAATTTGATTTTTGCCAGGCGAAGTTCATCTTTATGTTCCTTGTTTGGTTTCTCCTTAAATCTCTTGCTCCAAAGCCGGTGATTTTTTTGCGCTGTTTTACCATCAGTTACGCGGGCAGATCCATAAAACACAATTGTATCTTTTATGTTAAGCTTTTGGAAACGTGCCGCCGGCTCCAGATATTCAGCCAGAATCCGGATGGTCCTAGCATCACTTCCGCCCAGAAAAGTAGGATTTTTATACGCTTTTTCTGCTTTTTTTTCCATCAGTAATCCTTTAGATAAAATTTATGTTATATGGGTTTTCCACCAGACGATCTGTTCAGCTATTATCGTCAAAATCTTTAATGTCACAAGGTCTTTTTTTCAGCCGCGTCAGGTTAAAA
>CBDUVK010000337.1:0-3313 GCA_965370645.1 uncultured bacterium | reverse complement strand
AATTCGAACAATTAATTCAGCAAATCCTGGATATTATTCCTGGCCAGGTAGAATTCCTGGAAAACCGGGGATGGATCCTTCGTGATCGGATCAGACTTTTATTAAATAAGAAAAAATATAGAAATGCTTTAAAGGATGTCTATGAACTGAGACGAATCCTTCAGAAAATTTATTATCCTCGTTTAAAAGTCCAACTTGCTTTTTATGTTGGAGAAATATATGCTCAACTGGGGAAATGGCAGCTGGCACTGAGTACCCTGCGGGAAATCAATAAAGAAGCATATGTGATTCACCGGCCTGAATTGAACGTTCAAACTCTTATCCAATTGGGAATGATTTTTAAGGAACAGGCCAGGTATGGTGATGCCAGACGAATATTAAATTCAGGAATGGAAATCTGTTTTCGAAATGGTTTACATGACCAGATCAATGAAATCAAACTTCACCTGGGTCATATTTACCTCCTAGTACAC
Source organism: uncultured bacterium (assembly GCA_965370645.1). Taxonomy (GTDB): domain Bacteria; phylum Calditrichota; class Calditrichia; order RBG-13-44-9; family RBG-13-44-9; genus RQOF01. Next base: position 2,840 of record CBDUVK010000337.1, on the reverse strand, counting down.
AGCCTGCTTAGAGCTAATGAATTATTAAAAGAGGTCCATGAATGGTCCGAACGATACCGTGTAACCAGTATCCGGTTTCTCGTAAAACTATATCTTTCGTATTATGAATTACAACAAAATCGGCTGGAAAATTCACGGAAGCTCTTAACCGGTGCTAAAAAGATTCTCAATACCTCTGTCACAAATGTAGATTATTTGAATTATCTTTTCTATTTATGCCTCTGGTTATTAAAAGCGGACCGAGTTACTCAGGCAAAACATGTCGTGAACCTGATGCTTAAGAAGGCCAAGGATTATCCGCGCTATCAGGCTATCTGTTATTTTCTGATGGGGAAAGTTCACCTGCAAATGAAAGACCAGCAACAGTCAGCAAAAGTATTTAACAGAGCCATAACCATATCCAGGCGTTGGAGTTTTCCCCAAGTCCAATATCTGGTATTATGTGAAATTGCCCTGAATAGTTTACTGAGAGATCCCGGGAAAGAAACTAAAGCAGACATACGAAAAGCCTGTAGATTTATTGAAGAAATGGCTGAGAATATTGGAGATGAAATTTTAGCAGCCCAATTCAGAGAATCCCAATTCCACGAAGATTTGCTTCATTACTGCAGACAACATCAGCTGCTTAAAAAAGAGAATTGATAGATGTTTTTCAACAGAAAGAATTATCACTTTCAAATACATTATCCTTATATCCCTGTTGTTTTTTTGCATGCTTTCCCCTTAAATCTTCTTATGTGGAATTCACAATTTCAGGAACTAAAGAAAAATAGAATTGGATATTTAGCAATAGATTACCCCGGTTTTGGTCAGGGTGAACTAGTCAGGAAATCCATGTCGATGGAAGACTATGCAGATTCGATTTTTAACTTCTTAAAGGAGTTGGAAATAAGCAGATCTGTGTTTGTCTGCTCCAGCATGGGCGGTTATGTGGCTTTTGCTCTCTTAAGGGAACACCCTGAACTATTCCAGGGATTAGTGTTGGCCAACAGCAGGGCTTCTGCAGATACAGAAGAAGGCCGGCAGAGACGATTGTCAATCGTTCGAGATTTGGAACAAACCGGGGATACTAAATCAGTAATTGAAAACCATTTAGATAAATTTATTACAACTGAAACGCGGGAACAAAAGCCGGAATTAGTAAACCAGTTACGTTCCATGATGCAGGATGCCTCGCTGGAGGGGATTATTCAAGCTCAACAGGCAATGGCCAATCGCAAGGATAGTTTTGATTTACTAAAGAAGGTGACTTTTCCGATTATAATGATTGCCGGAGAGAAAGATGAACTGATTAAGGTAGATGAGATGCAAGCTATGGCGAAAGTGAGTCCATCTGCCGGATTTCAGATTATCCCTGGTGCTGCACATATCAGTAATATGGAACATCCTGAACAGTTTAATAAAATTCTGATCGATTTTCTCAAGCAGTTTAATTTATGACTGAGGTGACCTGTGAATATTGTTATTAAAAAGACTATCCAATTATCTGTCTGTTTTTTGGTTTTTATATCTCTCTTTTGTCAGGGATCTCAAAATTCAAACCAGTCTAACATTGAAAAGAGAGCCCGGGAGTTAGCGCATAAGATCCTGATCCTGGATAGTCATATCGATGTACCCTACCGCTTGCTGGAAGAATATGAGGACATCTCTCAAAGAACTGAAAAAGGTCATTTTGATTATCCCAGGGCTATTGAAGGAGGTCTGGATGTGGCGTTTTTTGCGATTTATGTCCGCCCGGATCTGCAAAAAAAAGGAGGTGCAAAAGCCTCGGCCGACCTGCAGATTGATATGGTTTATAAAATTATCGAAGCAAATCCTGATAAATTTGTTCTGATAACCTCACCGGCGGAGATATCACAGAAGTTGCAGCCCGGAAAAATTGGAATTGCGTTGGGTATCGAAAATGGTGCCGCCCTGGAAGGTAAAATGGAAAATCTATTGTATTTTTATAATAAAGGTATCCGTTATATAACATTAGCGCATTCAAAATGGAACCGCATTTGTGACTCCTCTTACGATGAGGAGAGGCGGTGGAATGGATTAAGTCCCTTTGGGAAAGCTCTCGTGAAGGAGATGAATAACATTGGAATGATGATCGATGTATCCCACATATCAGATGAGGCCTTTTACCAGGTTCTTGAGCTAAGTCGTAGTCCTGTGATTGCCTCACATTCTGCAGTTCGCCATTTCACCCCCGGTTTTGAAAGAAATCTTGATGATCAAATGATAAATTTAATGGCGCAAGGAGAAGGTATTGTCCAGGTCCCCTTCGGATCATATTTTATTCATCCGGAAATGAACCGGGTAGGGGAACAGGTTAGAAAATCAATTGATAACTATCTGATAGAGCATAATTTAACTTCGGATGATTCGCAAGCGGTGGCATATAGCCGGAATATTCGGGCTGAGAATAGGGTGGATCCGGGAGATATTGAACTTCTGCTAAATCAAATTGACCACATTGTTCAACTTCAGGGTGTAAATTTTGTAGGATTCGGATCTGATTTTGATGGCGTGGGTAAGGTTCCCCGCGGATTGGAGGATGTTTCTGCCTATCCTAATATTATCAGGGAGCTGTTAAAGAGAGGATACAAGGAGTCTGATATTCGCAAAATATGTGCTGAGAATTTTCTAAGAGTGTGGTCCGAAATAGAACAGACAGCTAAAAAGGTACAGTAATACCCTCTCTCTATTCTATCATCAGGAGTTTTCCGGGGAGCTCAAAAGTTTCCCCTGATATTACGAGTTTGTTTTCATTCCGTCACTTTGGTTTCGTGGTTGTTCCTACGTGATTGTTTCAAGATCCCGCAGGGATGATGTGAATCTAGCCCGCTCTTTCA
>CBDUVK010000336.1:0-3314 GCA_965370645.1 uncultured bacterium | reverse complement strand
CTGTGGGATCCGGTTTCTGATTGCGTATACCTACTTCTTCATAGCCAATGATAAAATCGAAATATTTGTGCAGCTTGTTTTCTTCCAATATCTTATTAATAAGGTCTCTGGCGTTTTGGGAGATAATGGCATGAACAGTATTGTCTAATTCCAGTAATAGTTGTGGAATACCCTCAAATACCGGGACAGGTGTGGAATCGGATAATTGACATTCGCTCCAGAGGCTTCCGGCATAGTCGGTTTTTTCATTTGTAAAGCTGAAATAGTTCTGATAAAAATCTCTCCAATTTGTAGAATTCCGAAGTCCACTTTGATATTCATTGATAGATTCTAAAATAGGAAAGGATTGAGGAGATTGCCTTGTGACCATCTCAACAATCTTTTTAGTCACGTTATAGTTTTTTTCATGGCTGTCCACCAGGGTTCCGTCAAAATCCCAAAAAATTCCTTTGATGTTATTATGTGGTTTTTTATATTCAGAAAAATTCGTCAAGAGTATGACCCTTCTATCGATAAAATTTGACGCTGCTTTCCTCTATAAAGTCGATTATGCTCAGTATACTTTATTTTTAAAAGATCAGTATACAGAATATATCTAATTTCTTGATCTGAATACACTGTATTTTCAGTTCTCTTCATCATCATCTTACACATGGTAATCATTTTGGATTCCGTGCAGCACTGTGTCCATTGCTAAAAATTCTATCAGACAAAAAGATCAAAATCTGCCCATGATTTTATTGTCAGTTTAACCGGATTAAAACTGGAGGTTCTACCTACGGTAGGAAACCGAAAGTTCCAAATTCATATTTAAACCAAAATAGAGGAGGAGTGCTTATGTCAGTTTATTCAAAATGTCTGTTTTGTATCTTGTTTGCTCTGGCCATCAGTATGACTATAACGGTAAGTGCCTTCAGCCAGGGTGTGACCACAGCTGCCATGAGTGGTATCGTCACTGATGGTGAAGGTAATCCCTTGTTGGGAGCCAATGTTGTGGCAATTCATGATCCGAGTGGTACACGCTATGGTGCCTCGACCCGTGATAATGGTCAGTACAATATTCTGAATATGCGTATTGGTGGACCCTACTCGGTTACGGTTTCTTATGTCGGTTACCGGGAACAAAAGAAAACTGACATTTATCTGAATCTGGGCCAAAATACCCGCATTGGTTTTGAAATTCAGCAGGAAGCAGTTGCCGGGGAAGAGGTAGTCGTCACCGCAGAGATTGATCCCCTGTTTAATGCAGGAAGAACCGGTGCAGCAACCCAGATCAATCCGGATGAAGTAGTCATGTTACCTTCTGTAAAAAGAAGCACCCGGGATCTGATTCGCCTGGATCCCAGGAGCGACGGCAATTACAGTTTTGGTGGCAAAAATTGGCTCTATAATAACATCTCCGTGGATGGGTCCTATTTCAATAATCCCTTTGGTTTGGATGATCCTGCTCCGGGTGGTCAGGCTAATGCTGAACCGATTCCCTTCGACGCGGTGGAGCAGGTTATGGTATCCATTGCACCTTTTGATGTGCGTCAGGGTGGTTTCACCGGTGCGGGAATAAATACGGTAACCAAGAGCGGAACCAATCAGCTGCGCGGTTCTATCTACAGCTATTTGCGAAATGAAAGTTTTCAGGGAAATACGGTTGCCGGCCAGGAGGTCATTGCCGATCCCAGTTTAGCCTATAATCAGTCTGGATTTACTTTCAGCGGACCGTTCATCCGAAATAAACTTTTCTTTTTTATCAATGCTGAGCTGGAGCGTCGAGATGATCCCGGAACCAACTATGTAGCAACTCAAAGTACCAGTGGGAACCCTGCTTTTGGTGAATCCCGGGTTGAGGCAGACACTCTGGAAAAAATTTATAATACCTTGAGAACCGTCTATGGGTATGATCCGGGAGCCTATCAGGATTTTATTCACGATACTGATAATCAGAAATTCCTGGTTAAGCTCGATTGGAATATTAATGAAAGCCATAGTGCGGTTTTCAGGTACAATTACCTGGATTCCTATCGGGATTTACCTCCGCATCCTTTTGTGCTGAGTTTTAATGGTACCGGCAGAGGGCCCAATGAGAGCAGTTTACCATCCCAGAATTCCGGCTATCGCATTCACAACAACCTGCACTCATTTGCCCTGGAAGTCAATAGTCGCAGCGGTAAATTTGCCAATCGCTTTTTTGCAAGTTATAACCGCTTTCGTGATTACCGGGAAGCTTTTAGTGCAGATTTCCCCACTATTGAAATTGGTGAGGGCGGTGTTACCTATACCACTGTCGGACACGAGCCTTTTTCGATCCATAATATTTTGGATCAGGATGTCCTGCAATTCACCAACAATTTCAGTTATTATATGGGCAACCACGTCGTTACAGCCGGAATCAATTTTGAATACTTTTCCTTTTTTAATTCCTTTAATATTTTCCGGCATGGGGTTTTCTTTCTACCCTATTTTGTCAGGCCTATCGGTTCCACCTTCCCATCCCTGGAAGACTTTTTTAGATCCACCAATCCCGCTGATACCGCCAACTTTATTGATTTCAGGCAAATGGTTGGATCAGGTCCATTTAAAGGGGAACTAATCGATGTGGGTCAATTGGGATTATATGCCCAGGATGAATTTCTGGTTTCCCCCAAATTAAGTCTTACCTACGGCTTGCGGGTTGATTTTCCCATGTATTTCACAGATCCCGTGGATAATCCTTTCTCAAGAGGCTTGACAGCTCTCGATCAGGACGGAAATCCCGAAACCGTGGACCAGAGTAAGCTCCCCGGAACCAAGGCTCTGTTCTCACCCCGCGTTGGATTTAATTGGGATGTCGTGGGAGACCGTGCAACGCAACTCCGTGGAGGGACCGGAATCTTTACCGGCAGGATCCCGTTTGTATGGTTTGGTAATGTTATTTCTAATCCCGGTGCAAATCCAAATCTCTATCCGACCATCCCCTTGGAACAGCTACCTGATGATCATATCACTGATTCCGGTGAAGGGCGTGTTACTCCGGGACAATCTATTTTACAGCAGAGTTTTGATCTGAATGGCATGAATCCCGATTTTGCCTGGCCGCAGATGTGGAGTACCAATCTTGCGGTAGATAAAAGATTACCTGCCGGATGGAGTGGAACGCTGGAACTGATCTACGGTAAAGATATGAATGCCATTTATATGAGGAATGCGGACCTGGTAAGACCTGTGGCTACTCTGCCCGATGGAAGACCCTATTATGGAGGCGCTGGTAATAATGAATTGAATCCGGATGGTGCAGGCATTTATATGATTGACAATACCAATGATGGCTATAATTTTAACAT
>CBDUVK010000335.1:0-3326 GCA_965370645.1 uncultured bacterium | reverse complement strand
CACCAAAAGAATTTAGGGAATTAGCAGTCATTATCAAGGAAGTTCTGAAAAATTGTGTAAAGGATATTTTATGGTTGGACAACCTCCCCCATAATCCCCCTCCTTACTGTATAGACCGTAGAGATCGGTTACACATGTTCGGGGACATAGGTTACAGTTGTTTTGCCTAAACTTAACGAATTTATAGTTTTTTTGTGATTAATTAATCAGTGAATCATAGATCAAGGGAATTTTGTGAGAAAGATTTATTAGACAAGACTTTTAGTAATAATATACCCTAACCCCGCCCTTCCCCTGCCGGCAGGGGAAGGGCGAAAGGGAAGGGGTACACTTACATAAGATATTATGGTAACATCTTCTTTGCTCCTGCTTGTCTAAGATGCCTTCTCCGGTAGGGTTTGTTTCCCAATATAGCGATGCCAATTTTCCAGTTCCTTCTTCAGATGACGCCCGGTATACGAATTTTTGTTCGCTGCGAGCTGTTCCGGACTTCCTTCTGCGACGATCTTTCCACCATCATCTCCGCCCTCGGGACCCAGATCAATGATCCAATCAGCGGTTTTGATGACGTCCAGATTATGCTCAATCACAATGACGGTATTTCCCTTTTCTACCAACTGGTTTAGAACGTTGAGCAGCATGCTGATATCTGCAAAGTGAAGACCGGTAGTGGGTTCGTCTAAAATGTAAACCGTTTTTCCGGTACTGACCCGACTCAGTTCGGTGCTTAGTTTGACGCGTTGTGCTTCGCCACCACTCAAAGTTGTTGCCTGCTGACCCAGATGGATATATCCCAGGCCCACATCCCGCAGTGTTTGCAGCTTTCTTTTGATCGATGGAATTTTGTCAAAGAATTCCAGGGCTTCACTGACGGTCATATCCAGGACGTCGGCAATGGATTGACCACGGTAATGGATTTCCAGGGTTTCCCGATTATAACGTTTTCCACGGCATACTTCGCAGGTAACATAAACATCCGGCAAAAAGTGCATCTCAATTTTTTTAACACCATCACCTTCACAGGCATCACAGCGCCCTCCCTTAACATTAAATGAAAATCTTCCCGGTTTATATCCCCTGATTTTTGATTCAGGCAATTGCGCGAACAGATCACGAATCAGGGTAAAGAGACCGGTATAAGTCGCAGGATTTGAGCGGGGTGTTCTCCCGATGGGAGACTGGTCAATATCGATTACTTTATCGACGTACTCAAGACCGGAAAATTCTCCATAGGGGAGTGGTATGATTTTACTTCTATAAAAGTGTCGGGATAAAATCGGATAAATGGTTTCGTTTATTAAAGTACTTTTTCCGGAACCGGATACACCGGTAACACAGATAAAACGACCTAACGGAAGTTTTACGTCGATATTTTTCAGATTATTTCCCTGGGCTTTCTGAAGCTGTAAATATTCATCTCCCCCATCTCTTCTGCGTTCAGGTACGGGAATGTAACGTTGATAACTCAGGTATAGTCCGGTAAGACTGTCCGGATTAGCTTCAATATCCCGGGGGGTACCAGTGGCGACAACATTACCCCCATGTTTTCCGGCACCGGGCCCCAGGTCGATAACGTAATCGGAGTGCTCTATGGTCTCGCGGTCGTGCTCAACTACCAGTACCGTATTCCCCAGATCCCGCAATCTCAGCAAAGTTTTTATGAGCCGGTTATTATCACGTTGATGAAGCCCAATCGATGGTTCATCCAGAATGTACAGCACTCCCACCAGTTGGGATCCAATTTGGGTTGCCAGGCGGATTCGCTGGGCTTCCCCGCCGGAAAGGCTTCCCGTTGCTCGGGCAAGTGTTAAATACTCCAATCCGACATCCTTTAAGAATTCCAAACGTGCCCGGATTTCTTTTAAGATCTGATGAGCAATGATCTCCTCTTTATTGGAAAGCTTCAATCGCTGGAAAAAATTCATGGCATCTTTGATATTCAGGAAGGTGACATCCGCAATATTTCTTCCATGAATTTTTACACCCAGGGTCTCTTTGCGCAAACGAGCGCCCTCACATTCCGGACAGGGTATCTGGTTCATAAATCCCTCGATCCAATCCCGGATGGATTGTGAGGCGGTTTCCCGGTATCGCCGGTACAGATTGTTTATGACGCCTTCGTATTTGGATGAAAATTCGTAATGGGAGTTTTCCCGGCTGAATGAAAATCTGACCTTTTCGGCACTGCCGTACAGAACCAGATTCTGATTCTCTTCCGTTAGCTCCTTCCAGGGGACATCCAAACTGAATTTATACTCTCTTCCCAGAGCCTCTATCATTTCGAAGTACCAGCTGTCCCGTTTCTCTCCAATGGGAATGATCGCACCGTTTTCGATACTGATACCGGCATTTGGAACGATCAGACGGGGATCAATTTCCAGTTTAGTACCCAACCCATCACATTCCGGACAGGCGCCGTAGGGACTATTGAAAGAAAACATACGGGGTTCAAGCTCCTCATAACTGATACTACACTTCATGCAGGCGAATTTTTCACTGAATAGCGCCTCGCTGGCATCATCCACATTTTCTATGATGACCAGACCGCTGCCCATCTTGAGAGATACCTCTACAGATTCAGACAGTCGTTGCCGGATATCCGGACGAATTTTTAAGCGGTCGACCACCACTTCAATATTATGCTTGATGTTTTTTTTGAGTTTTATCTCCTGTTCCAGATCAATGAGTTTTCCATCTACTCTGGCCCGGATAAATCCCTCTCTTTTTATTTCGTCGATCAACTCCCGGTATTCTCCCTTCCGTCCCCGTACAACCGGAGCCAGTATCTGAATCCGTGTTTCTCCTGGATAGTCGAGAATTTTATCGACAATCTGCTGGGGGGTTTGCTTTTGGATGGGATCGCCACAATTGTAACAATGAGGATGACCCACCCGCGCAAAGAGCAAACGCATGTAGTCATATATCTCGGTCACTGTTGCCACGGTGGAGCGGGGATTTTTATGGGTGGTCTTTTGTTCAATAGAGATGGCAGGGGATAATCCATCGATATAATCCACATCAGGTTTCTCCATCAATCCCAGAAATTGGCGGGCATAAGCACTCAGACTCTCCACATAGCGTCGTTGACCTTCTGCATAGATGGTGTCGAAAGCTAAACTTGATTTACCTGATCCCGATAAGCCGGTAATGACCACAAACTTGTCCCGGGGAATTTGTACATTGATATTCCTCAGATTATGTTCCCGGGCACCCCGGATGTTGATGTATTCTTTCTTGCTCATCTGTTATTTGGTTCGGTTTCAGTAAATCAGTTCATTGTTTATAGACATGCGCAAAAAGATAAGTAAATTAAATATGATTGCAAT
>CBDUVK010000334.1:0-3328 GCA_965370645.1 uncultured bacterium | reverse complement strand
CCGCTACGAGGTGATCTACGCCGGCCGTTATGTGGCCAATCGCTGGAATTATGATGTGGCCCTGATTGCCGGGTGGCAGCGCAACAGTCTGCGACTGGCAACGAACTGGGCCGGACAGTTGTTTGACGGCGGTTTCAGGGGGGAGATCCTTTACACCGATCCCAATATAGAATATAGAACTCTCAATACCGAGGCAACATCAATTGCTGATTTATATATCGACAGAGAGGTGAAGGATCCGTTCTGGACCATTGCCCTTTCCTACGATTATATTTTTAGCAACAGTTTCTATATTCATACTGAGTATCTGTACAACGGGTTGGGAACCACCGGGAAGGCCGGCTCCCGGCGCTTCGATATTATATTCACCGGTGAACTGACCCCCGCCAGGCAGTCCATCTTTCAGGAATTCGCATATCAACTCACTCCCCTGCTACGAGGCGATTTCTTCATAATTTTCAATCTCAATGACAAATCCTGGATTGCCGCGCCTTCCCTGATATACTCGGTAGCCACGAATTGGGAGCTCTATCTGCTGGTGTTCCCTTCCGGTGGAGAAGCAGGGACAGAGTACGGCGGTTTCCCTAATCAATATTTTGCACGGGTGAAATACGCATTCTGAAAACTGGGGTATGATTATCATGAGATAGTATAGGGCATAAAAGATGGAGATTGCCACGTCACTTCGTTCCACGCAATGACTGGCTTATGTCATTCCTGCTGGAAGACGATGAAACCGGTTATGTCATCCCCGCATGAAAGCCTTGGTCTATCTAAGAATTCCATTTGCCTCTATAATAACCTCTACATTCGGGTTGATAGATTGTACCCAAAGGTAATTCTGTAAAAATTCAATTTTACTTAAAATTTATGGTAGTATAATGTTTTATTATCCGTTCTTTTGCCTTGATGCAAAAGAACCAAAAAATCATGACTTACAGAAAAAATCTAGAAATTCAGCGGTGTACTTCACTGAAATTCTGAAACTCCCGAGCACCCAACTTCATAATTTAATATCCAGTTTAAATTGAAAATATGTTGGGTGCTCAGTCAAACAGTCAGAATTTCTAGCGCTCAGCCCACCGGAATTTCTGGCGATTTTTTCTGAAGGTCGATATTAATTTAATCGGAGTTTTAAATGGAAACAAACATGTGACGAGAGAACCAGCTGAGAAGGAGATTGCCACGTCACTTCGTTCCTCGCAATGACTGGCTATTGTCATTCCGTATTTATTTCAGGCAACATGTCACGTGATACTGGTAGACGACGGGCTTTACGCCCCATCAAGCAGACAATCAATATAGATGACTAAACTTACAAAGGATATTATTTTTTTATCAATCATATTATGCCTGATTTTTGTAGATGGTTTGTAACATTATTTCCGAATAGGACGTATTTTGTTAGAGTATCAGACGTTCCCCGAATAATACAAGGAACTGAAACAATTAAGAGGACAATGATAGATGTTTAAAAAATCCAAGAAATGGATCATCATTTTAGTTGTGGCCGTCATACTTATCCTGATTGCTGCGGTATCCCTCTCTTCCAACTCCGAAGATAAAGAGAACGGACGTGCGACGGTGGAAGTTAAAAAAATGAACATTGTCGATAAGGCGCTGGCGGTAGGTTCTATTGAGCCGGTGGTGGAGATTGAGGTGAAGTCCAAGGTCTCCGGGGTAGTTGGAAAATTGTATGCCAATGTGGGCGATTTTGTGAAGGCGGGAGATCCCCTGGTGGAAGTCAAACCCGACCCCACTCCCATGGAGCTGGCGCAGGCCAAGCGGGAAGTGGAAATGGCCAACATTAAAATGGAGACATTGGACAAAGAATTGAAACGGAACAATCAGCTTAAATCAAAAGGCCTGATATCGGACCAGGAGTACGAGATTTTGATGCAGCAGCACGATGAAGCAAAGTTACGCCATCAGATTGCCCAGGAACGGTTGGACCTGATTGAAAAGGGTAAAGTCAGAATTGCCGATACTAATATCGAAACGGTGGTCAAATCTCCGATTACCGGTTTCATTTTGGAGAAAAGTGTCAACCTGGGTGATCCGGTAGTACCCCTTACCTCCTACCAACCGGGTACCGCATTGATGCGTTTGGCCGATATGAGTGACCTGATTTTTAAAGGGACTGTGGACGAGATTGACGTGGGGAAAATTATGGAAGAGATGAGCTGCGATCTACAGATCGGTGCATTGCCCGGCGCAGAAATAACCGGCCATGTTACCCTGATTTCGCTGAAGGCTAAAAAGGAGGATAATACCACGGTGTTTCCATTGGAGATCAAAATCGATGAGATAGGTGATGTGGTTCTCCGGGCCGGGTTTTCAGCTAATGCCAACATTATCATTGCCAGGCGTGACAGTGTTTTGGCAGTTCCGGAAAGGGTGGTTACCTTTCGCAATGATTCTGCCTTCGTGCAGATTCCGGTGGGCGAAGAGGGTTCGCAGGAACGCTATATTGAAACCGGTCTGAGCGATGCTATTAACATCGAAGTATTGGGCGGTCTCGGTGAAGGCGAAAAGGTTCTGGAAAAGAAGGTGAAAGAGATAACTTAAAAGGATAAAGGATAAAGGATAAAGGATAAAGGATAAAGGAAGAAGGTAAAAGGTTGGAGTGTATTTAGAAAATGAATATCGAATAACGGACCCCGAATATTGAACAGCGAATTAAGAAAGAATTATGTATGATATCTCATGATGTACTATATCGTGAAAAGGATGAATTGTGGAAGCTTATGCTGTCCTGTTTCATATTTAATCCCGTAGGGATGAGATGACAATAGCCCCCGAATTTATTCGGGGGTAAAGGAATCATCCCCTATTAAAAAAAGCCCGTAGGGCTGGCATGTTTTTAAATGATGAACATTGAATAACGAACAGCGAATTAAGAAAGAATTAAAGATCAAAGATTACCACGAAGTGGCCGCTATGCGGAAGATCAAAGGGTAAAGGACAAAGGGAAAAGAGCAAAAAGCAAAAAGCTAAGAGCAGTGGAACTTAGCAATTGGAAACTAATAGTTAGCGAATTTGCGATTGATGGTATGAATAACATTATTGATGACTTGAAAGAAATTTTTCGTGATCTGCGCCAGTACAAAGCGCGTACTGCCATGACCATGTTTGGTATCGCCTGGGGAACCCTGACAGTGATCCTGTTGCTGGCGTTTGGGGTGGGTGTTCAAAAGCAGATGAGTAAAAACATGCATGGGATTGGAGAGGGCATTGCCATTGTCTGGCCGAACCAAACGAGTATACCATATAAGGGGTATGGCCGGGAACGGGCTATCCGGCTGAATGAAGATGATATTGAGTTGAT
>CBDUVK010000333.1:0-3328 GCA_965370645.1 uncultured bacterium | reverse complement strand
TTTTTTATGGTATTTTTTGCCGGTTTTGTCATTTACCTGTTCCCATTTATTAAAGCACTTCAATCCCCAATATAATCCTCAGTACGTTCTAAAACTTCAGATGGAGTGGTAATCGTAAGCAATCAGGTGTATATTCCCTCCATTTAAAAATCCAAACCTTTATGTGTGTAATTTATAATGAGCAGCTTCTGAAACATTAACAAATTCTGTTATTCTATTTTAAAGTCTAGCTGTATTCTTAAAGAATATTGATCGATCTACAATGAACCATATGTGCATATACTCAATTTTTCGGAACGGAAATCATAAAAAAGGGAAATTTTTTATGAAACAGTTTTTATCCATTTTACTATTCGTCCTTGGATTAACCCCAATCATACTCGCCCAGGGAACCATAAATCCAGTAACAACCAGACATTTGACCATTAAAATAGCGAACCCCGGATTCGAAATGGCAGATCAAAATAGTCTGCCCGCCAGCTGGAATATCCAGCAGTCTGCCCGGGTCTCTCTCGATACTGAAAATTCGAAATCTGGTAAGTTCGGTCTTCATGTCAATCATCCGGATTGGGAACAAACCGAGATTATCTCGGAACCAGTAGAATTGCAGGTGGGGCATCTCTATAAATTAACTGCCTGGGCGCAAACCAAGATGGCAGAAACTCGTGCCATTGATCGCTATCCCACGCCGGTCGCCGGTTGCATTAGTATGGCCTCTTTCCCTTTTACCAACCACTCGCCTGCCCTGGGTGCTACCCGGGATTGGGAAAAGATTGAAGTCCTTTTTATCGCCACCAGGAAAACTGACCAGATTCGGTTGCACTTCGGTTCTAATGGAAAGACCCGGGGCAAAATCTGGTTCGATGAGATCCAACTGGAAAAGGTGGAAGATATTAGCCAGTATATTCCTCCTGAAACCGTCAGCTGGTTCCAGGAAGGTTTCCGCTATGATGACCAGGGGTGGGTATTCGTCCACATTGAGGGAGAGCCCTATGAACGCGGATACCAGTATGGTTATCTGGTTGCTGAAGAAATGGTTGCTTACATGAACAAACTGGCCATCGAAGCCAATGAGGATGATCCGGAAAAAGGATGGGACGATACACGCTTTATTGCGGACGCCTTTATGCTGAGAAAATATGAGAAAGAATACCTGACCGAAATGAAAGGCATTGCCGATGGGGCCAATCACGCCAGTATCAAGCTCTTCGATCGAGAGCTTGATCTGCTGGATGTAGTGACCATGAATTCCGCCCTCGATATTAAGTGGGCCCGCTATGCCATGCCCACCACCGCACATCCTCTATCCGGTCAGAATTTTCTGAATAGCGAAGATGAACTGAATATTCCTGACCGACTTCACAAATGTTCCTCTTTTCTGGCCAACAAATCTTCCACCACCGACCAGCGGATCGTTTTTGGTCAGATATTCATGTGGTGGGGCTATACCGGTCCACACTGGAACGTTATCTGCGATGTGGTTCCGACAAAAGGTCACCGCCTGGTATACGAAACCTTCCCGGGCGGAATTCATTCCGGAGCCGATTTTTACATCAATTCAGCGGGGATTATGATTGGCGAAACTACTGTGAATCAAACCCCCTTCAATCCGGATGGCTCTCCCCAGTCTAACCGTATTCGCAAAGCTGCCCAGTATGCCAGCAGCATCGACCAGGTTGTAAAAATACTTACCACCAATAACAATGGGATGTACGCCAATGACTGGCTTATCGGTGATACCAAGACCGATGAAATTGCAGTTCTTCTGCTGGGAACCTACAAGCATAAACTATGGCGTAGCGGCAAAAAGGAATTTTACGGGGAAACCAACGATTTCTATTGGTGTAATAACAATAATAAAGATCCGGAAGTCCGTAAAGAATATGTTCCTAATAAGGATAATTCCCCTCACGATCTGATTTTTACCCCCTGGAACCGCGACCTGGCTTTCAACCAGATGTATAAAAAATACAAAGGAAAAATAAATGCGGTAACAGGGGCCAAAATTTTGGGTTCCAGTCCCATTAACCGTCCCCATGCCTGTGATGGCAAAATAACCACCTCGGAAATGGCTGAAGAGCTTGTATTCCTGGCGCACTCCGGCAAGGTTACTCTGCGTGAAAAGTTTGTGGGCGAGAACAAACGCATCCCGGATCTCCCGGGAGCAGTTCCACGCTTATCTCTGGGATATGCCACTGTCAGCCCGATTTTCATTACTGAAAAAATAAAAGAAATGAAAAAGAGTTATCAACCGGGAGAAGAGGCTCAACAGAAGAATATTATCTCAGAAGATGTCAGTGAAAGCTACACTTTTGATAAAAGGAAATTGTGGATCAATACCGTGTATCCAGCTTCAGAGGCTGAAAACTGGTTTGTGAGTGGGACTGCTGCCTACTGGAAAATACTGCATGGCGCGCCTGAATCGGATGATGATCTTTTTTCTTACCAGAAGGACCAACTCACTTCACTCAATTGCCGTTATCTTTATGTCAGCCAGCGAGAAGGACCTCTGGCGGCAGTCAATGCCCGGCGGGTGTATGATCAGTATAAGCATTATCAGATTCCCCGTATCAAAGGCACTTTCCTGTTGCATCAACTGCGCCTTTACCTGGGAAATGAAAAATTTGCCGAACTCATGAGCACAGTTCATACACAATACCGGGATAAAAATATGAAAACCGCTGATTTTATCCGCATTGCCCGGAAGGTCAGCAATGATGATATTAAGACCTTCATTGAGCAGTGGCTCACCCGGGATGATCTGCCGGAACCACAAATTCAGGCGGAGCTTGAAGCTGCCGGTGATCAGTGGAAAATCAATCTGCGGGTAAACCAGGAAAGTCTGCCCTATCATTTTCTCAGCTCAATTCAAATCGATAGCGAAGAAGAATCCAAATTTGAAATTATCGAGATAAAAAATGTAACAGAATCTTTCAGTTTTACCATGGAAAAGAGACCAATCCGGCTGCTGTTTAACACCCTGAATGACATACCGCTGGATCAGGAAAACTATTACACCTGGTTCAATTTTTTCGATGACTATCATCAAACCATCATTGTATATGGCACCACCCGCCAGATTGAAGCCAATCATACCCTGGCTTTACGCTTCAGCAAAGTTTTAGCTGATCGTTATACAGAAAGTCTGCCGCCGGTTGTAAAGGACAGCGAAATCAGCCTGCAAGATTTGAAAAACCACGATTTGATTATACTGGGAAACGTGACTGATAATCGCCTGATGTCAGAGATGGTCACAAAACTTTCACTGAATATTTATAAAAATATGTATCGCTGGAATGGAGAATTATATTCGCAGGCAGACCAGGGA
>CBDUVK010000332.1:0-3356 GCA_965370645.1 uncultured bacterium | reverse complement strand
AAACCAATACTTTTCTCGTCCTGTAACTTTCCTCACTGCCATTCATCTATTTTATCGTACATTATGTAAATTTTTAATAAGGAGTGTAGAAAAATGCCATTTATTGCCGGTGATGATGCTAAACAGGTCCAGGAAATTTTAACTAAGCTACCCAGAAAAGTAAAACTGATTTATTTTACCCAGGAATTGGAATGTCAGTATTGCCGGGAAACACATCAACTCATGGAGGAATTAAAAGAGCTGGGTCAGGAAAAGCTGGAACTGGAAGTATATAATTTCGTGAATGATAAGGAACAGGTTGATAGTTACAAAATTGATAAGATTCCTGCAATTGCGGTTATAGCTGATGGTAAGGATTATGGAATTCGCTATTATGGTATCCCTTCAGGATATGAATTCAGCTCCATTCTGGAGGATATTCAGGAAGTTGCCAGTGGAACACCCAGTCTCTCGGATGAAACCATGAAGCAGATTCAAAAAATTACTCAACCTTTACATCTGCAGGTTTTTGTGACGCCCACCTGTCCCTATTGTCCCAGTTCAGTCTTAATAGCGCATAAACTTGCCATGGCAAATGATAATATCACTGCAGATATGGTGGAGGCCACAGAATTTCCTCATCTGTCCGTGAAATATAATGTACGTGGCGTTCCCCAGACCATGATTGGAGAAGAGCACGCTATTGAAGGCGCTCTCCCGGAGCCAAATTTTGTGGAGAGAGTTCTGGAAGCCTATCAGAAAATGTATCCTGATAATTAATTTTTGGAATTTCAATACTGAATCTTAGGAAATTTTTAAATATAAGTTATAAGATTATTTAACTTTATTTTGACATCCAATTTTGGATTATACAAAAAAAATAGAACCAAAAAACAATATTGTAACTTTACTGAATCATTTTCCCGGAGGTATAAAATGAAGAGAATACTAATGCTCACTATGATAAGCTTTATTGCTACCAGTATTGTGATACATTCATGTTCACAGAACGAAAATACAAGTGAAACTCAATCTGCAGAGAAGGTAACATCCAATAATCCGGAAGCGAATACACAAACTGAAAAGCCCCAAACGCCTAAAGCCGTCACTAATAAAACATACCCCATCGCCCCTAATTTTGAACTAGAAGGATCAGATGGAAAAACTGTGCGATTGAGTGATTTTAAAGGTAAAGTGGTAATACTCGATTTCTGGGCAACCTGGTGTGGCCCCTGCCGGATGGAAATTCCCGCTTATGTAGATTTGTATGAAAAATATAACAAAAAAGGATTAGAAATCATCGGCGTCTCATTAGACCGGGACGGGTGGACCCCCGTAAAACCATTTATGGAATCCTACAAAATTAATTATCCCATTGTTCTGGGCAACATGCAGGTGGTGCAGGCATATGGTGGCATTAATTCCATCCCTACCACTTTTATCATCAACCGTAAAGGTGAAGTAGTGGAACGTAAAATCGGGGCGCGTCCGGTTGAATACTTTGAACAAATATTAGCAAATTTACTCTAAGAAAGGGAACGAATAATGAGTCAGGTTGTCATAAAAAATGTCGATGGAATTACCTTTATTGGACACGGTAAAAGTAAGCATTGGGTGGCAATGGATGGTTCCCAGGCTTTCGGCGGTTCAGAGGCAGCAACCAGCCCTATGGAACTGTTTCTCATCAGTTTAGGTGGATGTACGGGAATGGATGTGGCTTCTCTGTTGAAAAAGATGCGGGTAAAAGTTGACAAATTTGAGATCTATATTAATACAGAGCGAGCAGCAGAACATCCTAAAGTCTATACCAAAATCGATCTGATCTACAAGTTTTGGGGGAGTGATCTTGAAGCCGATAAGGCCAAAATTGAAAAAGCGATCAACTCTTCGCAGGACAAATATTGCTCGATTTCAGCCATGATCCATGCTGCGAATATTCCCCTGAATCATTCTTATGAACTTCTCCAAAGTATGTAATCTTGGATCAATTTTAATGTAACTTAGATACGAAAGCCGGAAAATTGTATCCGCCTTTTTTTATAAGATGCTCCCTTTGATCTTAGAAAAAATCTCTATAATAATTTCTACTTTCTTTAATTTTTTCATTTAAGCTCGATAATAAAGAGCAGGCTAATATTAAGGAGAAATCGATGATTTTGAAAACCCTTCTATTATTATTCACCTGTTCAATCACTATTTTTGCACAAAATAATTCAGATCAGATTATTCTGCCCGGCAAGGAATACCGGGCCGGAACCCGCATTCAAAATGCTTACCGGGGCGTATCCTTTATAATTCCACGCGATTGGAAAGGAGCTATGCCACCTGATCAGAGGGTCTTTCTCATGAGCTCCCATGTAAAAGCTGGTGTTGGACTGGCAATTTTTCAGAGTGCTGTGAGTAAAGCAGACATCGTGCAATATTTAAAACAGTCGCAGAATCTGGGGGATAATGTTATCCTTAAACCTGTCGGTGAACCCAAAATTAGTGGAACTCAAATATCCATGGAATATACCAGTATGACCAATAGCGGATATGCCCTGGCCCTGAAAGGTCCTCATAAAAATACAGTTGTGTTTCTCTTTGCAGGGCTAACCAAAGATAAAGAGTATTTTAAGAAACTGGTAGAAAAATTGAATAGTTCAGTCATATTTTCAATACCCGATCCGAGCAAACTCAGTGCTGCCTGGGCAACTGCGCTCTATGGCAAGATGCTGAAGAAGGTATCAGTAGATGATAGTGAAGGGGCTTTCCCCACCGTAGTTCACCTTTGCAAAGAAGGCAAAGTACAGGTATCTATTCCTGGTAAAGCAATAGATCTCGACAGCGCCCCCACCTTGATTGATGGTACCTGGAAAGTGAAATCCGAAGCTGCCCAGGCGTATCTGGTGCTCACACCTTCCCGGGGAAAAACCGTTAGGGCTTCGCTGGATGTTTTCGGTAGTTATGTTATTCTTCAGGGTGGAAGATATTTTCTGACCACCAGTGATGTTTGTAAATAATCCCGGAAATTTATTGCCGGGTAACAGATTCCCCAAAAGATACCTGTCCCGGCGGGACAGGATGATTTTCCAATTGATTGTTCACAATACAAATTACACCATCCCTAACGGGACGGTTTTTTTTGGGGGGAGGATCCTTTTCACACCCATGAATGGGTGGGCTAATTTCATCCGATCCCTACGGGATCAGGGGAATGCTTCAGGCTAACTCAATCGTAACATTTATCCATAATTCATGTATGATTTATCATTGTCCCGTAAGGGACAACTGAAAATAGCCCGGCAATTGATTGCCGGGAATCCGGCCCCAACAAAAAGACCCGTCCCGCAGGGACAGAATGGTATTAAAATACGATTGAACCCACAATAATTCAT
>CBDUVK010000331.1:0-3360 GCA_965370645.1 uncultured bacterium | reverse complement strand
TCCCAGGGAAATTTACCAATCTGCCCGCCAGAGCATCTGTCAGGTAAGTTTTTACCAGAATATTGCCAGTGATTCTAAAATCGGATCTTTCGATAAGATAAAAAAACATCGCACCGGTTTACTGGTCAGCCCCAATGGTCTGATAATGGTAAGCAATGATGTATATCCGGTCTCGCTGGATTTTGCCTCATCAGGGGGTTCATTGCTGTCAGGAATGCCTTCGGATTTCAAAGTAAAATTATCCAATGGTGAAGAGTATCCGGCACATTTTCTGGGAAAAGATGATCAGGCCATGGTCGCCTTCATTAAAATTCACAGTGTTCGAGATGACCTTTTCCCTTATACGGAATTTGTGTCTACCCAGAATGTGGAAATGAGCGATTCAGTCTACACTTTAGAATTGCTGGCCCAGAATTATAATTTTTCTGCATTGTTTACCTCCCATCAGATCAATGCCATGATTGAATCGCCGCAACGAAAATTTTTAATAAATAATTACTCCCCTGCCCTGAGCGCCGGGGGATTGGTTTTAAACAGCCGTGGTCAGGCTATCGGCGTGATTGTAAATCAATCTTTTGATTTCACCTTTTTACAACCCGGCGATTTTGAGGATTTTCACAAGAACTACCTGGAGATCGCCCCCTCGGAATGGTTTGTTCACCTGATTAAAAATCCTCCCAACATGCAGGAAAATCAATTGAGTCGAAAATCGTGGCTTGGCATACGCATGCAGGCGCTTACGCCGGAGTTAAAAGAATATTGGAAGGTTCCCCAGGATGGAGGAATCATTATCAATCATGTGTTTCCCAAATCGCCGGCAGAAAAAGCCAAGCTGAAAACCGGCGATATTATTCTGGCCGTTGACGATTCAACTTTGTTGATCAAAAAAGACGAGCATACCGCCCGTTTAAGGAATCTAATTCTTTCCTATCTCCCCGGTTCTGAGATACAATTAAGAATCTTCAGGCAGGGCAAAATTATATCCAAGAAGGTAACACTCACTACTGCACCCAAAGCGATTGGTCTGGCAGCAAGTTTTCCGGTGGTTGAATGGGGATTTGAAATCCGGGAGTTAACCCGGGATATTCTCTTTCAAGACGACCTGCCACTCAATACTCCTGGTGTATTTGTCTATCAGGTAGATCGTGCCTCGCCTGCCGGTATCGGGGGGCTCCGCATTGGCGATATCATTCAGGAAATCAACCAACAGGAAATAAAAGATTTTAATAAAGCCAAAGAAATTATAGCAGATCACATCGACGGGAAACAGAAAATGCACATGCTGAAGGTGTTATCGAACCGCAATACCCGCTATGTTTTCATCGATTTAAAAAAGTAACTTCCTTAAATTTACCACGGTGATCAGATCAGATGAGAATATTGAAGTCACAATTTGCCCTATATCTGCTTCTAATTTCCGGACTGTTATTTCTTTACATTACTCTGGTTCTTACCGACCTGCCAGATATTCTCGTAAATCTGATCTCCCTCATTCGACAACCTGACTTTGCACCAAACTACGTGGGGGCTATTCTTTTTTCACTGTGTATCACCGCCGTCTATTCTATTAAATACCTGATCCGGAAGCCAAGTCCGGCAGTATTTCCTCTAAATTTTTTTCAAGCAGGCGCAGGTCTAACCAGCATGGATGACGCATTACCGGCCGATTCCTCATCCCCCCAATTGGGTGGACAGGATATCTGGCTGGTCAGTCCCTTTTATGATTTAACTTTTATCACCCTCTCGGCAATTTTGATCATCTTTCCCTATCTTGCCTACCAACTCCTGGGTGGAAATATCTATGTAGACCTGACTGTAACTATGCTGATTGGTGGACCTCATCTTTTCGCAACCTATACCATGACCTTTATGGAACCGCGTTTTCGCAGAAAGTATCCCTGGTACACCTGGGGTGCACTTTTATTACCACCCTTGATCATTATTATGGCAATCCTGAATTTGACTCTTTTGGTCACCATCTTTTTCCTGTGGGCATCCATCCACGTGATTCACCAAATTGCATATATCACTGACGCCTATCGCATGAAAGATCCCCGGGGTTGGAAAGTAACCTCACGTGTCATCGATTACGGTTTAATACTAACCTCCCTGTACCCCATAGCAACTCAAAAGTTTATTTACAGCCAGTTTGAGACGGGCGGGAGAGTTTTACTCTTTCCCGAATTTCTCAAGCAAGGGTGGTTAGTTTTTCCGGTTTGGTTTTTGTTCCTGGCATTTGCAACCGCTTTTGTGGTCAAAACCATCCGTGAAGCCAGAAACGGTCTGTTCCACGGTCCCAAAACATTGCTCATTGGAATGTCAGCCATTCTTTTCTTCCTTACTCCCATGATGCAAAATTTAGATGTTGCTTTTCAGGGATTAAATACCTGGCACTCTTTTCAATATTTAGCAATCGTATTATACTTAAATCGCTTAAGGGCGGATAAAGGATTTATCGAATCAAAAGCTGTTCAGAAAGTATCAAGAAAGGGATATAATCTATATGCACTCTGCTTGGGATTTACCCTGTTGGCAGGCGTCGCTTACATTGTGGTCTTAGCCCTGGTCCACTACCTCGGTGTCTTCAATACCGGTGGACCCTTCAATATGATCTTTCTGGGTGAGGTGAGCATGGATCAGCATTTCTTTGCTTTTTATAGCGTGGTTCTTTCCTGTCTATTGATCCATTACTATTTTGATCATTTTCTCTTCCTTCAGAGAGATAAAATTATTACTCCAAAATGGGATTAAATTTCGACAACTAACCTGGTTAATTCATCCCGCACCTGCGGGACCACCAAGGTCACGCCAGTGGTCGGATCCGCCCTCTGGCGGACTCGAAGGCACTAAGAAATAAATTTATGAAGTTTAAAATTTGATCTCATTTTCAATTTTATAAAAAAGTATATTCCTTTTAAATCATTAATTTTTATTACTTTGTGCCTTGGTGACTTAGTGGTTATGAATAATTCAGGCTAATTAATTCAAATATTTTACCACAAAGATCATGATCCGGCATCTGACGGACGCAAAGTAGCCAAAAAAATTATTATGTCCACGAAACACACGAAATTCCACAAACTATTTTCTAATTGTACTATATCAAGATTAATTTATTAAATATTTTCGTGGTATTTCCAGTCTGGCTAGGCGCAGCCTGACAGGCGTATAATTCGTAGATTCGTTTTATTGTTTCTTTGCGTGATAATTTATTTAGTTTAGAAGAAAAATATGAAATTTACATCCCCTCTTATTCCTGGCATACTGCTCTCCCGCTATAAACGTTTTCTGGCGGATATAAGGCTGGACATCGGTAAAATCGTAACCGCCCACTGTCCCAATTCAGGCAGTATGAAAGGC
>CBDUVK010000330.1:0-3367 GCA_965370645.1 uncultured bacterium | reverse complement strand
AATATTACGTATAACATCTTCAATTCTAACTATTTATCGATGATTTTATCTGCTCAGGGAATTTCTCACCACAAAGGGATTTAAATAGTATTGAATTTGTGGGTATGCTCGTAATTATGTTAACGGTTTTATAATGTTAACATGCATATTTCACAAATAATGAGGTGAGTTTTAGTATTACATAAGGTTCGAAAGAGGAGTAGCGATGAATTTTGAACTAAACATAGACCAGCTTGTCAGATTGAGTGTGGTCGGTGAGATTGATCACCCTACGCTGCGTAAAACCGGTTATGTCATTAATTCGAAGGGACAAGCTGAGGTATACCCCAGTGTTGGCGGTATTAGCTATAACGTCCGTATTGGTTCTGCAGCCACCGGGTGGATGGCGGACCATGTAGAACCCGGAGTCAGTATTCGCAATTCCGGTCCTTCTACCGGGGAATATTCGCCTAACGGTGCTCTGAATGTCCTGGCCTGTGTGGGAAACAGTGGGCAGGTTATCTCTGGCGAAGCGAAAGGAGTATTCGGTTATGTGACCGGAAAACATGGTGGTATTGATCACGTGATGGTCGATTTTCAGCCGGATGTTCTGGAAAAAATGACTGTTGGGGATAAGATAATGATTAAATCCTTTGGGGTTGGGTTGAAACTGCTCGACTATCATCCGGATATTCTGGCTATGAATATTGATCCTGAATTACTCCTGAAATTAAACCTGAAGGTTGGAAAAAATCTAGAAATGGGGGTAACTCATATGATTCCGGCAAAGCTCATGGGAGCGGGTCTTGGCAGTACCTCTGCCCATTCGGGAGATTATGACATTCAGATTTTCGATGCCAAGGCAGTAGATGAATTTCGTCTGGATGCTCTAAGATTGGGAGATATTGTTGCAATTCTTGATTCAGATGCATCCCATGGATGGATTTACCGGGAGGGTGCTGTGACTGTGGGGGTGATTGCCCATTCAAATAGTGTCATATCAGGGCATGGACCGGGTGTTACAACCCTGTTAACCTCAACCTCTGGTAAAATCAAACCGTTTATTGATAAAAATGCTAACTTAATGAAATATCTTACTGAGAACTAGTTGGCTGGTTCTAGTCGGAAATTAATGAACTCATGCTAATTAAATTGACATGTCAGTAATGAAGCATTGCATTGTACTATCGAATTAACCAGACGATTAATATAATTTGAATTTTGTTATAATATTATGTACTAGGGGAGGAAGTCTGTAAATATTTCGTTTATCACTTGCCACGGTTTTAAAACCGTGGTAAGGTTGAGATAGATTCTATTGACCTTCAGAAAAAATCAGTGGAAATTCAGGCGAATGGAATGGCTGAAATTCTGACTGTCTGAACCGCCTGCTGGCGGTGAGTTTCAGAATTTCAATGAAGTGCGCCGTTGAATTTACTGGTTTTTTCTGTAAGTCATGATCTTTTGGTTCTTTTCTATCAAGAGAAAAGAACAAATTAAAAACAATATTTGCTGACGGAATACCATTGGGAATTGATTAATAACAAAGAGAATTTGAAACCTATCTGGCAGGAATATAATTTATTCCTAAATTTGCTACTAAATCAATTGATATTCAAGGATACTGTATAACAAATTTTCTTCTGGAAAAAATCAAATTATTCGGAGCTGAAGAAATAATAATATGATATTTTTTCAATGGATAATGAATCTTTCAGGGAACATGATAAAAATTGATTTAGATAATCTGAGGATCAATGAAACAACCTGTCAAATCAGACGTTATTTATTGTTAAATATAAATTTTCTGCAACTCTTGATCCCATTTTGGGTTAAATAGATTAACTGGGTAAATCAACTGAGATTATCGAAATTCGTCATCTTTCTGAATTTCTTATGAATTCTATACCGGAGTGATAATGGCAAAAACTGAAGTAAATTTAATTTCGCTGGAAATACGCAAATGGGTACTTGAAGCTGAACGCTTGCATCTAAGACTTTCCTATATCATTGGAGAGCAAGAGTATCAGACAATAATTGAGCTTTCTCTCACTCAGGCACCGGATATGGTCGGTGAGTTTATCAGCAAGTTTGCAACTGAGGGAGAGAGTAAAACAGGTGAGGGAATTGTCATTGCCAATGAGGAACTGATAAGACCGAAACTAAGTGGCTATTTCAAAAAAATCCTGTCTGAATTAACTCATTCCAAGCCTCGTAAAGGTCAGGCCCGGATGATCCTGTCAAGCTATTTTGATGTTTATAATGAGAACCAGGATCTATCATTTCTTCCATCAAACTTGCAGTTTTATGTATTGCTCAATTGGGCCCGGCGTTATTATGAAAAGGATGAGTTTACTCATGCGGTCGATCCCTTAAAAAAACTTCTTAAGATTAATCGAGACTATGGAATTGCTTATAAATGGCTAGCACGTTCCCTCAAGAAGATGCGGAAATATGAAGAAGCGATGCGTTATTATGAGTTATATGCAAGAGTAGATAAATCAGTAGACGCTAAACTTGATCTGGCCAAGAGCTATCGCAAAGGCAAACTCTTCGATAAATCAGAAAAAATTTATAAGGATCTTCTAAACAAAGAACCAAAAAACAGAGAGGCCAGAATAGGCCTGGTACAGATAAAATTTGCCAGGATGGAAAAGGATTATCTGCCTATATTGGATGATCTGCATCAAGAGGATCCCAATTGGTTGTATAAGTGGTTAACCGAAGAATTTAATTTCAGGATTTATAACTCTCCCAAAACAACCTTACCTGCCATTCAGGCCGCTCAATATTTAGGCTATGAAAAGGCTTTTGAGATTACTCAAAAGGCTTTCAAGAACGAAATACCTTCGCATTTTAATCCTTCCAAGGCCCGGATGACTTTTTATAAGGAAGAATTGGAAAATTGGGCGGAAATAATCAATCGATATCAAATTCTGGACCAACGGATTAAATTACAACCGGATAAAATTAATAATTTTCTAAAAGCCGAGTCCGGATCAGGTTATCATGGATCTGAAGACAGATCTTTAAAAAAATTTGGTAAAAGTAATACCAGATCCACCCGGGTGGATGAGATTATTCGTCAGATTAGAGAAGCAAGAGCACGGAGAAAAATATATAATTCTCAAATTTCCAGGAATTCTCATATCGTTAAAGAGAAAGCAATCAAACTGTCATCTCAATTGGATTCGGTCCGGGACTCTGATAAAAGCAGTGAATCTGAAAAGAAAAAGACCATAGATCGGAAGAAAATAATCGCTTCTAAACAAAAAGTCCAGTCGGATTCCGGAAATGGCCAGAAAAAGAAAAGAGCCAAATCTATAAAGAAATCAAAATCAAAAACTGAGGAAGCCAGCTCCGTAAAAGTTGAAGCAACAAGTGAGCA
>CBDUVK010000329.1:0-3401 GCA_965370645.1 uncultured bacterium | reverse complement strand
TAACCGCTTAATATATTGACTCTATGGAGCTGAAGCCGTATATTTTTTTGCGGTATAAAAAAGAGGATACTCACATAGAACAGGATCAATACCTTACGATTTCTGAAAAAGTGAGCGCAGAGATTAAAGTGAAAGGCTCACGATTTATCGGTTCTGCTGCAGCCAAAGACCGGAAAGAGGAGGCGGAAAGTTTTATTGAGGAAGTCCGGCGAACGCACCACAGTGCCACTCATAACTGTTTTGCCTATCGTATTGATGCACTTCTCTTTCGATATTCTGATGATGGAGAACCCTCCGGTACGGCCGGTCGTCCCATTCTTAGTATGATTGATAAATATCAATTACAACACCTGGTTCTGGTAGTAACGCGCTACTTCGGGGGGAGCAAGCTTGGTAGCGGCGGACTGATCCGGGCCTATAGCGGGGCGGCCGAGAGGACTATTCAGCAGGCCAGGATTTTGAGGAAGAATAACTATTTTGAACTAAGCCTGGAATATCCCTTTGAGATCATCAATAAAGTGCAGCACCTGGTGCAAAAACATGACGGACGCATCAGTGAAAATGCGAATTTACATGGGATGATATCCCGGGTGCAAATTTTTCCCTCCCGGCAGGAAACATTTTTGGCAGAACTAAAGGAGCTGACGTCAGGAAAAGTAAAGGTTATAAATGAATGAAACGCGATTAATCAAACCCTCCTTTTTGCAATCTTGGTGCAGGAATTTCATTTAACCGGAATTAACCACAACCACCAGGGCCACGCCAGCATGAGGATCGGGCCACTGACAGACACGAAGATACAAAATCATAAAGAATTAATGGATAAAAAGAGTATCTGTTTTGAACAATTCAAACTTCCATCTTATATTTAAAAACTTCTGTGTTCTAAGTTTCTTGGTATCTTTGAGTCTGTCAGATGCCGGATCATGAACTTTGTGGTAAAATTTATGAATTAATTAGGTTAAATTATACTTAAATTAGTCCAAAATCTATAAACACTTTTGGTCGTCCCCGGCATGAAGATTGATATTAAAAATGTCAGCAAAACCTTCAAGAAAAATCCGGTCGTTCATGATCTTTCTTTTTCGATAAATCAGGGGCGGATTATGGGCCTGTTGGGTCCCAATGGAGCAGGAAAGACCACCACCCTGCGAATGATTCTGGATATTTTAAAACCAGACAGTGGCTCGATTACTTTCGATGATCAGACCATGAACCGCAGGATTCGCGATCAAGTCGGCTACATTCCCGAAGAGCGCGGTTTATACCAGAAATATGCGGTTTTGGATGTGTTGCTCTACTTCGGTCGCTTAAAAAATCTAAGCCGCCGCAAAAGCCATGTGGAGGCAGTCCGCCTGTTAGACGCTTTTCAGATGATTGATTATATGGATGAGCCGATTGGGCATCTCTCCAAGGGCCTGCAACAGAAGCTTCAGTTTTTGGTCAGCTTAATTCATAATCCTGAGATCCTCATCATGGATGAACCGATGTGGGGCCTGGATCCCATCAATCAGGAAATGATCAGACAGAAAATCATAGCATTGCGGGATGAAGGGAAGACCATCCTTCTGTCAACCCATCAATTGGCTGAAGCACAAACACTGTGTGATTATTTTGTTTTAATTAACCGGGGTGAGCTGGTATTGAAGGGTTCCCTGGAACAGATTCGCAAGGAATTTTATCAGAATATGATTGTGGTGGAAACCGTTCAAAATCCGAAAGCTCTAAAGAACATCCCCCGGGTTCACAAAATAGATATCCGGGATAAAAAGGCTTATATATATTTGGATGGGAACAGTTCGGTAAAAGAGATCATGCGTGATATCATTAATTCCATAGATGTAATCAGCATGGAGACACACAAACCCAGTCTCTATGATATCTTTATGCAAACAGTTAACAGCCCGGAAAAATGAAACAGATTCTTGTCATAACCTGGTGGGAATTCGTCAGGCATTTTAAATCGCGCAGCTTCCTGCTTTCTACTTTTATATCGCCGCTGGTCTTTGCTTTTGTTGTGTTTCTGCCAACACTTTATCTGGAAGACTATTCTGCCGATCAGTTGAAGCGGGTAGGCTGTGTAGCATTTGACAGTACCCGTATTTGCCGGGATATCCAACAACGATTTAATGAGATCAGCATCGCTTCCGCATCGATGCCCGGCATCGATCTGGTTACCATAAGAACTGATACCTCCATGGTAATGAAACAGCGCTTCAGGAACCTCAAGCTTCTAAAGATAGAGTTGGATAGCCTGGAAGATGCCTACAATATTGTTAAAGAGCGGCGTAAATATATTTTTCAGAAGCCCAAGACCGCCAGCCGGGAGGCCCGGTTGAAGAACACCTATGAGGGACTGATTCAAACCCGCGAAGCACGAGACCTGGCAGAATTAGTATATCAAAAAGCCAGGCATCAGACGGATAGCCTCTGGCAGGTTGCCATTGTCCGCCACGCCGACGATCTTCTGATCAGCTTGCAACTTGAAGGATACCTGCTTGTAAATCCGGAAGAGTTTGCGGAAGGCGCAGTGGAATTCCATTCTCTGCTTCCCTCCAATTTTCTGGATATAGAGCCTCTGAAGCAGGCTGTTCGGGTGGTTATTGTGGAACAACGTTTGAAGAAGGAAAATCTTCGGGTGAATAAAATCCAGGAATGGCTCAGCCCGGTAACCTTCCGGGAAATTCAGCATCATGGTTCAGATGAAGAAGAGTTCGATTTCCTGATTAACTATCTGGGACCGATAATCGTGGTGTTTTTTCTATTCATTAGCATATTCACTTCCAGCGGTTTTCTCTTTAGCGGGGTGCTAAAGGAAAAAACCAACCGGGTAATTGAACTTTTACTCTCCTCGGTGAACCATAATCAGCTGGTTGCCGGCAAAGTATTGGGATTGGGATTGTTGGGGGGTTTTCAAATTATGATCTGGTATGGGATTACCCTGATTCTTATTGGCAGTGATCTACTGAATGTGAGCGAGATCGGATTCCTCACCCTGAAGAATGCTGGCTTATTCCTGCTATATTTTATTCTGGGATATCTGTATTTTGCTTCGATATTCGTTGGGATAGGATCGCTTTTCTCCAACGAAGAAGATGCCCACCATCTAAATCAGTTCATGCGGCTATTGTCAATTCTTCCCATCGTTCTGGCCATTCTGGTCCTGGAAACTCCCAATTCATTACTGGTGAGGATTCTCTCCTTTGTCCCGCCCCTAACCCCCACTTTCATGATCTTACGCACCCCCCTGGGAAATCCACCTGCGATGGATTACTACCTCTCAATAGGAATCATGGTGCTTTCCATACTCATCAGCATTTATTTTGCCGGAAAACTTTTTCAGGTGGGGAGCCTGCTCTACGGAAAAAAACCGGGGTTCAGAGAAATTTTCGGCATTTTAA
>CBDUVK010000328.1:0-3412 GCA_965370645.1 uncultured bacterium | reverse complement strand
TCATGGGTGTTTGGTAATGTGCCAGGTACCACGTGTCAAGTTCCACGTGTCAGGGAAAGGTTATGGGGGTTTTATAGCACGGATGTTAAGGAGGGGCAATATTATGGGGGTATATGATAAAATTAATTTAGTAAAAAGTATTTACTGGTCAATCAATTGGTAACCAGCGTATTGATGCGCATTCATGATTCATGAGGGTTAGTAAAAAATAAAAGTTCGATCTAGGTTCTGATTTTTTCTGAAGGTCGATCGAACCGGTATCCGGAATCTAACTCTAAAAATTCAAATATCTGTAACTTTTTCTGTGATGCCACATCTATAATTTCAATTAGTGAATGAAAAAAAGAGACTATAATGGAAATGATAATTAATTTTCCCGGTGGCCTGAAAGTAGATGCTAATTTTGGTCCATATACAGTCGAGACAGATCAACCGGATAGATCCGGGAATCCTGCTGCTGCTCCCACACCCTTCGCTACATTTCTGGCATCTATTGGCACCTGTGCAGGTATCTATGTATTAGGTTTTTGTAAACAACGGGGACTTTCTACGGAAGGAATTCAAATTTGTCAGAAGATGCACAGTAATCCTTTTAACGGTATGTTTGGAAAAATTGATCTGGAAATTGAAGTACCTTCTGATTTTCCTGAGAAATATCATACCGCATTAATTCGCAGTGCAGAACAGTGCGCCGTGAAAAAACATTTTGAGAATCTGCCTACATTTGAAGTTAGCACAAAGGTCCTGGAACCGGTCACTGTTTGATCTAAATTCAATTTTTGGGAGGCTTTTAAATAAACCAGCAACTGCTCTGTTCAGTTGCTGGTTTTGTTATTACCTGCCAGACTTGTTCTGCAAGAATTTAAAGAAATCCCCCTTAGTTGTCAGGATTAACAGATCCTTTTCAGTAAGGGTGTTCTGATAGGATTCCATCGTTTTAATGAAGCGGTAAAAATCCCGCGAAGACTGGTTTTGGTTATAGGCGCGTGCATAAATATTGGTTGCTTCAGCATCCGCCTTTCCCATAATCTCCTGTGATTTACGGTATGCCTCGGACTCAATCTCATTTAAATCTCGTGCTTTATCTCCCAGTATTTTGGAAGCTTCACCCTGACCCTCTGACCGGAATTTATCTGCAATGCGTTTCCTTTCAGAAATCATCCTTTCGAATATTTTTTGCTGAACCTCAACCACGTAGTTTATTCTTTTAAGACGAAGATCAAGAATTTCAATACCCAGTTCGGCCAGTCGAGGTGTGGCAGCTTCAATGATGAGCCGGGTAATCTTTTCTCTGCCATACTCAATATTAAAGCTTATGTCCGAATCCCGTGAATCTTCCAAAATATCACTGATCTCCATTTCGCGATTGGTGGAGCGGATAATTTCAACCAGATCATGATTGGCGACCGCATTTCGGGTTTCTCCATCCAGGATATCATCCAGCCGAGTTTTGGCGCCTCTTTCATCCCGCAAACGCTGAAAAAAGAGCAGCGGATCAACGATTCTCCAGCGGGCATAGGTATCTACCCAGATAAAGCGTTTATCCTTGGTGGGTATCTGGTTCGGATCTCCATCCCACTCCAGGAAGCGTTTGTCAAACGAATTTGCTTTATGAAAAAAAGGTACTTTGATATGTAACCCGGATTCCAAAACCGGATCTCCAATAGGTTTACCAAATTGAGTAATGATAACCTGTTCAGTCTCATTGACGATATATGCCGCATCAAACAATACAACCAGTACTACAATAATGACGATGATACCTGCGATAGTTATTATCTTATTCATTTCTGGCCCTCCCTGCTTAAATCAAACAAGGGTAATATACCGGTAGCTTCCTCATCGGTAATCAATTTTCGGCCTACCTTCTGGAGTACCTCATTCATGGTTTCCAGATAGATTCGCTGACGTGTTACCTCAGGGGCCTTCATATACTCCCTGAAAACTGAATTGAACTTTGCGGCATCTCCCTTTGCTTCATTGACTCTTTTGAAAGCATAACCGCGTGCTTCCTCGATTGTTTGCTGAGCCTCACCGCGGGCTTTGGGTATGATTTTATTATATTCGGAGCGTGCCTGGTTGATCAGCTTTTCCCTTTCCTGCTGGGCTTCATTCACTTCATTAAAAGCGGGCTTTACCGCATCAGGTGGATTGACATCCTGAAGTACAACCTGATCCACCTTGATACCGGTCTCATATTGATCGCATAATTGCTGCAATCTCTCGGTGACGGTATTCGCTATTTCCACCCGTCCAATGGTTAATACTTCATTCACGCTGCGATCACCCACAATCTCGCGCATAATTGCTTCATTCATGTCCCGGAAGGTCGATACCGCATTGCGAACCTTGAACAGGAATTTGTAAGGATCAGCAATTCTGAACTGCACGATCCATTCCACTTCTGCGGCATTCAAATCACCGGTTAACATGAGTGATTCCTGTTGATAATCACGCGCTGAATAACGGGATCGTACTCCCGCTTCCAGGGTACGAAATCCAAATTCCTGTTTTAGCTGACGTTCTACCGGGACTTTATCCAGGGTTTCAATCCAAAATGGAATTTTAAAATTTAGTCCCGGATCAACAGTTCGAACAAACTTACCGAATCTGAGAATGACCCCTACTTCTTCAGGTCCCACCGTGAAAATGGAACTAAAAAGAAAGATGAGAATCAGAATTCCCAGGACTCCCAGACTAATGAACCGGACCTCAATCTTGGGAGGTTTAAACTTATTCAGATCGAAAGGCATATTATCCTGCATAGAAATTCCTCCAATTTGATATTAAAGGTTAAAATTTAAAAGTTTACCTTGTTTTAATTTATGCAGACATATGATAAAGAATTTTACACTTCCGTAATATATACATTGATACATGCATATCCAAGATAGGATGATATAATTCTTTCTAATAATGGGAAAATATTATTCGAATATGCATAAAACGGGTAGTTTTCAGGCAATCTTTTTTCTTGACAATGTTTTAACAATAAATTATTATACATATTTCAAAATCTGTGGTTCGCTTGAAAATGTATAGCCAGGATGTAACCGTCATAACTTGGAGTTAATATGTTCAAAAAGATGAGTATCGAATACTGTGTAGAATGAAATTATCTGCCCAAAGCAGCCAGTTTGGCTGAAGCAGTTGAGGCAGAATTTGGTATAAAACCGGATTTGATAAAATCCGGTGGAGGCGTCTTCGAAATTGAAGTGGATGGGGATTTGGTTTTTTCCAAAAAGACTCAATTCCGCTTTCCGGAACACCAGGAGATCATAGACATATTGAAAAGTCGCTAAAAAAGAGAAAATTAATTTCCACTTTATCTTAGTATTCTATGGAATCATTATTTATCCTGAATTATTCATAACCACTAAGTCACCAAGACACAAAATAATAAAATTTAATG
>CBDUVK010000327.1:0-3434 GCA_965370645.1 uncultured bacterium | reverse complement strand
AAAACCATCTACACATATTTATTTATAATTTGCTAATATCGTAGCCTCTTTTTATTTTCTTCTCAATCAGATCATCTCTTTTCTACCCGGTGGAAAATCCTATGCAAGAAATGACGTCCGATATTGAACTCAACGATATAAGTAAGATTGCTCAATTTATCAAAGAAACCTTCGAGAAACAGCAACGCCACCTTAGTAATGATCCGGTTCCGGATATTACCACCCGCCTGCAAAAACTCCGGAAGCTGGAAAAGTGGATCTTAGACCATCGTTCTGACATTACAGATGCTCTGCAAGCCGATTTCAGAAAACCAGTTCCCGAGACCGAATCCCAGGAAATATTTGTGGTTCTGACCGAGATCCGGCATGCCATCAGGAACTTGAAGAAATGGATGAAATCCCGAAAAGTAAGGCGTACTCTTCCCTTAATAGCCACTCGGGGTTGGATTGAATACGTTCCTAAGGGATTGGTATTAATTATCTCCACCTGGAATTACCCATTTCAGCTTACAGTTGGTCCCATGATTTCCGCCATTGCCGCCGGGAACCGCATCATGCTTAAGCCCTCTGAATATTCAGTGCATACTTCACAATTGGTGAAAGAGATGATCAGTGAACTTTATTCTATTGATGAGATAGCGGTGATATGCGGTCACAAAGAGATAGCTACTGAGCTGTTGAAATATCCATTTGATCATATATTTTTCACCGGCAGTAGTGAAGTGGGTAAAATTGTAATGTCCGCCGCTGCTAAAAATCTTACCTCGGTCACCCTGGAACTAGGGGGTAAATCACCCGCTATTATCGATCCCAGCGCGAACCTGGAGGATGCCGCACAAAAAATCGCCTGGGGTAAATTTATGAATGCCGGACAAAGCTGCGTTGCACCCGATTATCTTTTAGTTCCTGAGAGCAAGCAGAAGCAGATATTAGAATTGCTGAAAATGAACATCTTAAAATATTATGGTGAGGAGGAAACGCACCAAAATGGCAGTCCGGATTTGGCGGCAATTATCGACAAGCGCCACTTTCAACGCCTGAAGACCTTACTTGAAGATGCAATACAAAACGGGGCGAACATAGAAGTGGGGGGAATTTCAAAAGATAGTGATGGATTTATACCACCTACGATTCTCACCGAGGTTCAACCACAAAGTAAGATCATGCAGGAAGAGATCTTTGGTCCCATTCTACCTATCATAACTTATCAGTCACTCCCGGAAGCAATCGAGTATATAAATGAAAGGGGAAAGCCGCTGGCCGTTTACATCTTCAGTCGGGATAAAAAAGTGATCAGAAATATTTTCTCTCAGACATCTTCCGGTGGGGGAGGCATCAATGAACTTGTGATTCAGTTTATCCATCCCAACTTACCCTTTGGTGGGGTGCAGGAAAGTGGTTTTGGGAGCGCCCATGGATACTTTGGCTTTAAGGCTTTCTCTCATGAAAAAGCTTATATAAAGGGGAGCAGCTGGAGTCCGCTCAAACTCCTCTATCCTCCATTTACCGAATGGAAAAGAAAAATTATTGATCTATTAATTCGCTATTTTTGAAAATTAACAGATCCAGAGGCCCCGATCGTCCCCAACCATTATTTGGGAACGATTGGTCATAGCACAGAAAATGAATCTCCAAAATTAAAAAATCAATATGACACCACCACTTGATTACGACTACATCATCATCGGTTCCGGATTTGGCGGCTCAGTAGCAGCATTGCGACTGGCTGAGAAGGGATATAGTGTACTGATCCTGGAAAAAGGGAAATGGTTCAAAACTGAAGATTTCCCTAAACGAAATTGGAATATTAAAAAATGGCTATGGATTCCGTTGCTCCGCTTTTTCGGATTCTTCAAAATCTCATTATTCCGGCATGTCACGATCCTGTCAGGTGTCGGTGTCGGTGGTGGATCACTGGTTTATGCTAACACCCTCCCCTTACCAAAGAAAGAATTTTTTCAGGCAGATAGCTGGGCTCATCTGGCTGACTGGGAAACTGAACTCTCGGAACACTACCAGATAGCCTCAAAAATGCTGGGTACCGCACTGAATCCCCGCCTGGAAACCGGGGATCTGGCGCTGCAGAAATTAGCTAAAGAACTGGGAAAACAACAATTTTTTGAACCAACTCAGGTAGCAGTCTTTTTCGGGGAACCGGATGTAGAGGTTCCGGATCCCTATTTCGGGG
Source organism: uncultured bacterium (assembly GCA_965370645.1). Classification (GTDB taxonomy): domain Bacteria; phylum Calditrichota; class Calditrichia; order RBG-13-44-9; family RBG-13-44-9; genus RQOF01. The sequence continues at coordinate 1,246 of CBDUVK010000327.1, read as the reverse complement.
GGAAGGGTCCTCCCCGGATTGGCTGTAACTTTTGTGGAGGATGTATGACCGGCTGCCGCTACAATGCCAAAAATTCCCTTGACAAAAATTACCTCTACCTGGCGCAACAATTGGGAGTTGTTATTCAAGCAGAATCGGAAGTCTGCGATGTGATACCCTTAGATACAGTTAATGGTTCAAAAGGATATAAAGTAAGATGGAGAAGCTCCACCGGAATTTTTAAAAAGAAGGGGGAATTTAAGGCCGGGGGAATTGTATTTGCAGGTGGAGTCCTGGGTACTATTCCCTTACTTCTCAAGCTAAAGAAGAAATCGTTACCTAAATTATCTGAAAAGGTTGGTTTTGATATAAGAACAAATTCCGAAAGCCTGATTGGAATCACCACTTACAATAAGAATACTAATTTTTCAGATGGCATCGCCATCAGTTCTATTTTGCATACGGATAAACACAGCCACCTGGAGCCCGTACGGTATGCATCCGGATCCGGTTTTTGGCGGCTTCTTATGAGTCCGCTTGTGCATGGATCAAATGTTATCATACGTATCGCGAGGACTATTGAAGTTTTTTTTCAACATCCAATTCGAAGTTTGAAAATCATGCTGGTATGGGACTGGGCAAAAAGAACACAAATTCTCCTGTTTATGCGGACTCTTGACAGTACTCTGCGTTTCAGACGGGGTCTGTTTGGTATGAAATCATCCATGATCCGGGGCAAAAGACCCACTCCTTTTGTTCCAGAGGCCAAGGAACTTGCTGATCGATATGCTGAGATCGTCAATGGGAAACCGATAGTCCTGGCGACCGAGACATTGTTGGGTATACCCACTACCGCTCATATTCTGGGTGGAGCAGTTATAGGTAAAGATTCATCGGAAGGTGTCATCAATAAAGATAACCAGGTATTTGGGTATCAAAATATGTACGTGTGTGACGGATCAGCAATTTCAGCTAATCCGGGTATCAATCCATCACTTACTATCAGCGCCATTTCTGAGAGGGCTATGAGTAAAATTCCCGTAAAAAAAAGGCTTTACTGATAGTGCCTCTGAACCGTCTGCAACAGAATCTTAATCTATATCGGCCTGATAAGTAAACATAAAGATGAATTCTTCCGTATTTCTGACTAACCATTAATATCATAAGCCTCAATATATCTAACTATCAGATTCCTTTAACTGCGGGGAATTTCCGCATCTAGCGCTTTTCCCGCAATTAAACAGATGTTTGGCACGTCAACTCTTTG
>CBDUVK010000326.1:0-3460 GCA_965370645.1 uncultured bacterium | reverse complement strand
ATGATGTTCCTGCTGGCGCTGGTTCCCACCGGAATCGGTCACTCCCTGATTAACTGGGCAGCCCGTAAAATTCCGGTCTATAAAGTCAACTTCTCAATTTTAGGTGAACCGATAATCGCGTCTATTCTGGCCTTCTTTATCTTCCAGGAGAAACCGTATGGTTTTTTCTACCTGGGAGCACTTTTTATCATGCTGGGAATTTTTCTGGCACTTATGGATCCCACCGGCAGAACCGCTAAATGAAACGAAAGCCGAAAAAATATCGCTTGGGAATCCGGCTGCAGGCCTTCAATTGCTTAACCATGCCGGCCCTGCTCAATCAGCTGGAATCAACCGACTTGGATGAACGGCTGGAAATTGAGATCGTTCAAAACATTGTACAGCTTCAGCGTTTCATTTCTGATAAGCGTCCCGGACTATTACTCTATTCATTTATGACACCCAACCTGCCTTCTGTTTACAAGGAAATTGGCTGGATCTGCAAAAAAAAGAATGAAAGCCTGAAACTGGTTGCCGGAGGGCCGCATTGTAACGGTGATCCCCTCGCCTGTCTGAAATTGGGATTTGACTATGCCATTACCGGTGCGGCAGAGATGGGGCTTGTTCGATTTATGGAAGATTTTCTGCAGGGTAGTCTGCCAGATGCCCCTGCTATTATCCATTTCCCCGATCTTGACGATCTGGATAAAAGCCTCCCACTTTCAAAATTCCTACCCACCTCTCCGCCACTGGAGATCACCCGGGGCTGTCACTGGAACTGTAAGTTTTGCCAGACGGCCTGTCAAAAAACCATTCACCGTTCGCTAGACTCTGTTGAATCATATCTTGATGCACTGAAAGAAAAAGGACATCATCGCCGGATCAATTTTATCTGTCCGTCTGCCTCGGAATATGGAGCCCCCAAGCCCAGCAGAACAAAGCTAAAGGCGATTGAAACGCTGCTGCACTTTTTCAAAGAAGAAGGTACCTCTCACCTGGAGTTCGGTATTTTTCCCTCGGAAGCCCGGCCCAACCGGATTAGCGCGGAATTTTTAGATCTGATTAAAAAATATTGCAGTAACCGCAGGATTACCATCGGGGCTCAGAGCGGAAGTGAATTGTTACTGAAGAAAATTCGACGGGGACATACTGTCGCTGATATTGAAGCGGCCTGTGAACTAACTGCGCGGAAGAAATTGATACCCCATGTTGATATCATTTTGGGTTTTCCGGATGAGACTCGCGGCGATCGGTGGGAGACCTTATCACTGTGTAAAAAGTTGGCCTCGCGATACCGGGCGCGTATTCATATGCACTATTTTCTGCCGCTGGCCGGCACCGCTTTCGCAGATGCGCACCCTAAGGCCCTTGATTACCGAACCATCGATACCATTGAGGAGATGGAAAAGGATGGGATCTGCACCGGTTGGTGGCGGGAGGGACATCGATTGTCGATGGAGCTGGTTGAAGTGCGGGACCGTCTCAAAAAACAGCAGGTTGAATATCAGGGGATTGATTGGAGGTAAAGAGGGCTGTTCAATTTCGGGTCTTCTGGCAAGATGTGATGTACCATCTGAATTGTCATCCCTGACGCCTGGATAACACAATAATCTGTCATTTTCACATGTTTCTTTTTTTACTTCCCCCAAAGTGGTAGACAACGCGCTTTATGCGCGTTGATCGACGAGCGTAAAGCTCGTCGTCTACCTATTAAACTTTAAATAACGCTGTAAAAGCTGAAGATAGCTTTCAGGCTAAAAGTCATAGAGAGTTATCCTACCTCCACCCCGGTAGTGCCGGTCTTTAAGCAGACAACTTTATCTACTAAAAAGTAGATCAAAAATCACCTTTCTATCTACATCACCAGCCCAGTGAGAGAAATCCAATTTATCGAGAGAGGTTTTAATCTCTTCCGGTGCAAACCGAACACCACTAAAAATTTCATTAAATTCCTTTATTTGGCCATCAGTCAGTTGAAATCCTTCTAGATCGAGACTTACAATCTTCCCCTTTTCCATATCCAGCTTCACTTCCACTTTTTCATTTCCAATCTGTGCCCTTTTCTCCAAGCGAAACGGTGGAGATTCCCCGAAATTCCATTCCCAAGTCCGGTATTTGGTCTCGGCAAGATTCCGAATCTCTTCCCATTCCGCTTCACTAAAAGAATAAACCGGCACGGGATTATCCTTACCAAATAAGAATTCTCTGATCAGTTTTTTAAACCGGCTCATGTCAATAGGTTTCCGGAGGTAATCAGAAATGTTAGTCACCGGACTTCGCACCGATTTAATGGCGCGGGATGTGACCTGATACGGGGGTTGTTTTAAAGCCACACTCAGGGTGTCCAGCTTTGCGTCAAACAGCAGCGTACCGTGACTAACCATACGGTTCAGGCTGGTGAATTGGGCATTTCCGGAGATCTTTTTTTCGCCGATGACGATATCGTTTCGCCCGTTTAGTTCTGCCGGTATTTTCAGGGAATGTAAGGCCTTAATAATGGGCCGGTTAAAATATGCATAGTTGTTAAATTTCTTTTTGTCATAGCGGGTAATGAAGCTGAAACTGAGATTACCGGAATCGTGATAGACGGTTCCCCCACCCGAAATTCGACGGTAAACCGGGATATTGTTTTTTAGCACATAGGGATAATTAATTTCCTCAAAAGTATTTTGGTGCCGTCCGACCACAATGCACGGTTGATTAAGGTAGAGAAGACAATAATCGTGTGAAATATCTACATGCCTGACCGCATATTCTTCCAGCGCCAGATTGACTGCCGGATCATGCGAATCTAAGTTGTCGATCAGGTATTGCATTCAAGGTCTCCTCTATTAAAAGTAATTCTTCTCTGAATAATTTAATATGATTATTGCCTTTGTTAAGGAAATAATGAAAAAAAGTCTTATTACATATCATTTACCTTGACCCTCCCCCAAGCCCTATAAATAGGGCTTTTCCCCTCCCTTATGCATAAAGGAGGGGATTAAGGGGTGGTCAGAACCGGTACCCATGTCTCCGAACATCTGCTTGGTATGTTATCAGATTATACTCAGGCAGGGGAAACACGATAGGTGTTTTAAATTCGCTTTTTGATATTAGATTTAGAATTTCCGATCCAGAAAATTAGGCAATATGATATATTTAAGACTTTTGAGATATAACTAAAATATATAATTTATTTAGCTTGGCTAATTCAGAAAATTTAAAAAAAGATTATGATCCGGCAACTGAGGGCACAAAGAGAATAAACTACTATGTATACTGTAAACATATGTGATACCGGTGCCAGATACCGGTCATACTGGGATCCGGCATCTGGTATTTGGTATCCAAGATTGAGCTTCGAGTATCCAGTATATTCAGGCATGTTCTTTGCGTTCTTTGCGGCTTTGCGTGATAAAATATTCAGGTCAGATACTAAAAATCTACACTCTTTCCCAAAAGAATACAACCCCTGGGATTGAGTATGAATGAGTACAGC
>CBDUVK010000325.1:0-3470 GCA_965370645.1 uncultured bacterium | reverse complement strand
ACATCCCCAATGTAGCCATTTGTATCAAATATCCAGGCTCCTCTGGGACCAGCACTACTGGGCTGTCCGATTACGCCCCAATTCCCAAATACAGTTTTAACCTGGTTTCCACTCAAATTACCGGAACGGCGAAAAGATCGACCGCTGTTCTGCGAGATAGCATTTTCCAACCCGATAAAGCTGATGATGAGAATAACAGTTATGAATATTCTAAGATACATTCTTCAAACCTCGATATTGATCTATGCTATTTATTAAAAATCAAAAATGAAACCGAACTCGATTCGGCGTGGTTCGGAATAATGGGTTATATTTATATACCATTCATCAATGCTGTTTACATTCTGTTCGGGATTCGAAGCCCGGTTTCGCTCCAGGTCGGTAGTAAATCCAGCGCGACCAGTGTCATCGTATACATTCACTTCGTTTAATACATCGAACAGATTAAATACTCTTAAAAACAGAGAAAATCTCTTGGCAAAAAATCGGAAATCTTTAAAGAGCCGCATGTCAACCTTCCAGAAAGTAGGTTTCTTTTGACTGTTTTCCCGTATGGTTGCCACATCGGCACCCTGCCTTGGTGTATATGGCTGTCCACTACCTAATCGACCGATAAAGCTGAGACCCCAGGTAGGTCGGTTATAACCGATCGACCCATTCAGGGTGTGTCGCTGGTCCCAACTGAGCGCAGTCAACCGAACCTCCGGAAGGGCCCCTCCAGCCACTGCATTACGCGCCTGGTCAGGATCTGAAGCTGTCCCCTTGGCAATCTGGAAAGTGTAATCGACAGTATAATTAATTCCCATACTATACCTGTTTCGCATAGAGATAATAAATCCCTGCACGAAACCGAAATCGCTGTTTACCAGCCGGCTATAGGTCTCACCACTAATGAGTGGAATTTGATCCGCCCGGGTACCGGCTAAATCTCTAACATCCCGGAAGAATATGGTACCATCTATGACCGTACTGGTACCCAACTGCTGCTGTACTCCGATCTCACCGGAAATGGTCTGTTGTGGTCTTAAATCAGCATTACCGATAATTCCCAGATTGGTACTGCCGGAGCGGGTATCCATCTTGAATTGAGGATTCCGATATAGTAATTCGAAATTCGGAATCTGAAAGAAATGACCGTAAGAAAAGTGAATGACACCAGTGGCAGTAATCGGAAACGAGGCGCCCAGCCGCGGACTGAACTTGGTTTTGCTCTTGGTATCTTGATACCAGTATTGCTGTCTTTCTGCAAAGGTCACAAAGGGTTCACCCGGATCCTGAATTCCGTTACTGTTCAGATCATGATAGCGATTTTGTGGATTGAGAGGCGCATATATATCGGGGTCTGTTGGATCCGATAAGATGACCCCATCCGGTTGGAAATAATCCATTCTCACTCCGATATTCACGATAATATCACTAAATTCCATCTTATCCTGAATATAGACAGAAAATTCCAGGGGATTGCGGGTATATTCATCGTGAAAAATACTGCCCACCGGAAAAATAAGTGGATCTATAAAAGGAGAGTCATTCGCGAAATCAATGTCATCCCCTCCGGCTGGTCGAATTGTGATATCATCGAAATAGAATGAATGGTAATAGAATTCCAGGCCAGTTTTTACCAGGTGTCTTTTATTTACCTGACTTGCCAGATCAAATTTTGCCAATAGAGTTTTGGTGTTACGTCTGAAATATTGATTATTGGTACCACCGGTTTTAAAACTGAAAGCCTGGACGCTCTCCTCAATTCGCGGGTGTACATAGTTCGGATCAAAAAGATCATCATATACTGATTGCCGGTACGATTTTGTAAAAAATGACAAGCCTATATCATAGTATGTAATGTTACTTAAGGTATGGGTAAGTTTGAAAAGGTGGGTATAACCGGTTCTATTTCTGGTTAAGTTACCATCAGGATTGAGCTTATAATCCCGGTTATATTCCTCGAAATCAACATCATCTCGAATAAAGCTGTAACTAAATTTAGCCAGCGGCGAGATATAATAGATGAGTTTACCCTGAAGATAAATTTTTCTATTCCAATTCATGGGGATATATTTTCCATCCCCCTGGCCAAGTTGGGGATCTCTGAAGTCTACCCAATTATCCGCACTGTCTCTATAAGCAATATTAGATGGGTTGTAAACTCTTTGTCCATACTGCCAGCCGCCAAAATAGATGTAACGGGCATTTACAAAATATGATAATTTATTGGGGACAATGACGCCGTAAAGGCTTCCATCAAAGTTCCGAATATTAGTAGGGTCAAAATTATTGACATTCATAAATACATCATTTGACGGGATGATGCTTGAACCGTTGCCATCCCCAATCCCTTGATAATAAGCATCCCGGTCAAATTCATGAGTGGAGTAAAAATCTCCAAACCAGGCGGTAAAACTTCCGCCAAATTTTTTCCGGGGTTCTTTGGTGGTAATATTAACGATGCCAGACATGGCACGTCCATATTCGGCATTGAACGCACCACTAATGAACTGAAGCTCTTCAACCATATCTTTATTTACCTCAACAACCTGCTCACCATCATATGAATCCGTTACCGGGATGCCATCGATCCAGTAAGCAACTTCCCCTGCACGGCCACCACGCACATGGCCATCGAGAAAGCCTGCCTGAAGTGCCAAAGCTTCTGAAACTTCAGTGATGGGGAGCGCCTGAAACTGTTCAGCATCCACCTTGGCCGTTGAGGCAGTTAAATCTTTGGTTACCAGTTCTCTCTCCGCAACCACAGTCACGGTCTCTCCCAATTCTAAACTTGCTTCTTGCATCTGAAAAATCACTTGAGTGGTGAGATCAATATCCACATCGACTTCTTCCAGTCGAATATTGGCAAAACCGATGTACTGGGCCACCAGAGTATATTTGCCGGGCGATATATTTAAAATGATAAAAGTCCCATCGATATCAGTACCGGAACCCATGGCGGTTCCTTCGACAACGATATTGACTCCAATCAACGGCTCACCCGTGTTTTTATCAGTCACGAGACCGGCAATCTTACCGGTTGTACCAGCATATATAAAGGTAGATAAAATAAGAAGAGATAATAAAATAGTGATAAATCTTGAAGAAGCCATAGATTCCTCCGGGGATGGTCCTACCTGTGATTTTTCACAACCAAAATCCCAACTCCACGAAGAGTAAAGCAAACACGCCACTCCACGATAAGTGTCTAATTTAATTAAAATTCTAAGACAATCAAGTATTATTTAACAAATTGACACCATTTTAATACCTGTTTGACATCATTTTATAACACTACTCAAAGTACCGAAATTTTTTGATATTATTTTACTTCTGGTAATGAAAACAGAGGCAGAAATCCTTCTAAAATGTGCTACTATTGTTTTTCCAATTGACAGAGGATTAGTATCCGTCCGGCTTAGATTATTGTAATCGATTGTATAAATAAATTTTATAACATTGTTATCTTAATTACTAACATTTCT
>CBDUVK010000324.1:0-3499 GCA_965370645.1 uncultured bacterium | reverse complement strand
TCCTTTTCCTGTCTTTTCCATTTAGCCTGCCAGCTCAAAAGGCCGATTCCCTTGCCAAAGAGTCGCATTTCGTCATTTAAGAAATTGGCACCTGCTGTGTAGGCATTACCCAGGTTATTTTCATCATCGATATCAGAAAAAACATTTTGATCAAAACAGGTAAGGACACCTTCACCGGTGAGTGTAAAATGCCTGCCCAATTGATAGGTCATAGCCACATCGGCCATTTTTTTATCACCAGGCAGAGGGATCAATCTGATGGGTAGATATTCACCCCGACCAGGGCCCACAAAACTATAGATTCCCAGTCTCTCCCTGATATAACTCCCATTAGATTGCCCTACGCTACTGAATCTGACATTATAATCACCATTTCCGGAACCTCGATATATAAAATATTCATAACTCTCATTATTAAGAAGCGTATCACGCTTCATATAAACACCATTCCCCATTCCCACTGAGTCTGCACCACTTGTTGCCGCTTTCAAGGGGTCATTTCCTGCACCAGCAAGGGCATCCTTCTCTTCCTCAGTCAATGGGGTACTATCCTCCAGTAAATTATTGGTATCATCCCATTCCCGGAACAATCTTACATCATAACTGAAACCTCTTCCCATCTGTTTTTTAAAGGAAGACAGTCCAATAAAGTTCTTACCATAACGTTGAAAAGTATTGGAGTATTCAAAATCAACTTCGATTCGGTCATCACCGGTAATCAAGCGGTTATTTGTAAAAATTATCTGTCCCAGACCGTAATCAATAACATAGTGATTATTCTCACCACGAATTTGAAGTTGGCCGTTTATATAGATCCTTTCTGTTCCTGCCAGGACAATAATTTCCCGCTCCCCATTTTTGCCAACCAGTTGATATGGCCCTTGATTCCCCTCTTGTCCCAAGAACTGGTTGGAATTGAAAGATCCGCGAGAAGTTGCATAAGTTATTTGTTGATTATAGGGCTCAAATTGGGCATATGCCGTTATACCCTGTAGTCTTCGATTAAGATTTCCGAAAAATGAGTTTGAATATGCCAGGTTAAAATCTCCCAGAGTACCTCCCAGATGAGGACTAATTACTTTGACGAAAACCTTATCAACCTCATTGAGAGTTTGGGTGTTGCCTTCCGGTTGGATGGGTGTACTTTCATCCGTCAGGGCAGCGACGATCTGCACCTCTGGTGTAATATATCCCGACAGTTGCAGATTCAAACCTGATTTGAGCGTCAAATCACGATTGGTACCAATTTCAATTCCCCGTACAATACTACCACTTTTATCCAGATTACTGCTGTAGGCATCAATATCATCGAAAATCCGGCTTTGAACCACCTTAAGCTGGGTACCATCGTCGCTTGTTGCTGAATCAGATGGTTGTACAGGCTGTAACTCACGATGATAGTACTCCAGAACAAGCGGGAGTGGGTATTTCTGATAGATGACCGTAATACTGTCATCCTCCGTTAGATTCTGGTTAAATACAATATTACCGGCAATAGCATCGATCTGATAATGGATGCCGGGAAATAGCCGGAATTTATTTTGAAAAATTTTTTCTGAACGTGGAATCAGGAATTGGTCAGGCAGAGAAATTTCATTTACTGAGGTATCAATACGGGTAATAAAGGTATCCGGAATCACATCAAGAAATAATCTGTCTGATTGAAAATCTTGAGTAAATCCCGTAGAAGGAATCACAAGCGGTAGAACAAGGTAAAACTGCCTAATCAATTTTCGAAAATGAAGAATTTTCATTTTCACTCTTTACTCTTAACATGAACAGTCGCAGTCTTTTCCCTATAATCTCCGCTTTATCTTTTCATAAAATCAGAACAGTCAAAATATTTATAAAATGACCAGCTCAAGGTAATATTTAACTTTTAGTATACGTCACTTAAAACAATACCTTTCAAATTTAACACAGTTCCCTGTGAGAAGAAATTTAATCTTTCCGGGACATTCTGGTAATATATATTCGGTAAACGTTGTAAAATAAAGATAGATAAAGATAAAATAAACTGAATTTTAAGTTACTTGCTTTTATTCTTCATAATAATGAGCACTTTTTAGGATTGCAGAACGTTATATTTCACCCCTAAAGGGGTTTTAAGAAAATTTTGGATAATTCATACTACAAATATATCATCCCTAACGGGATTTTTTTTAAATAATGGTGCCAGTTTTCTTTTATTACACCCGGAAATTAATAAATTAGAAAATTAATTATAAGTCCTCATCATTTATCTATTGATCCCGATAGGGATCGAATATTTGTAGGAATTTTTCTCAACGATGAGTTCAAACCCCGTTAGGGGTGAAATATAATTATTACGGTTTTACAGATAAGTATCCATTATTGTGATGAACCCTTTCTTTAAGGTAGGAATTCAAGTTCGTTTAAAGAGTATCCATAAAAAGAAAGGTCCACCCAGGATGGCAGTAATAATGCCCACCGGTATATCGATCGGTGCCAATATTGTACGGGCAATGGTATCACAAACTGTCAGGAATGCACCTCCGGTCAAAATTGATGCGGGGATCAGAAAACGGTGATCATAACCAATGATTAACCTTAAAAAATGAGGCACAATTAGCCCTACAAATCCAATAGGTCCGCTGATAGCAACCACCCATCCGGTTATTATAGAACCCAAAATAAAGATGACACGTTGAACTGCCGCGACAGAAACTCCCTTGCTCAGTGCAGTTTCTTCCGAAGTACTCAATAAGTTTAACTTCTTACCATAGAAAAAGAGAATGACATAGCAGATAAATAATACCGGGAGCGATTGCCATAGCATTGATATATCGACAATATCCAGGCCACCCATCATCCAGCGAATCATCTGGCGCGTTTCAGTAAAATCAGCCAGAAAATGGATAAACAGAATAACTGCTCCAAAAAAATAACTGATAGTTACCCCGGCTAAAATCATATTGTTCACCGAAATGCGACCCCGGCGTCGTGAGAGCGCATAAACCAGTAAAATGGTAAGCAGACTGCTGATAAAGGCAGCGCTTTGCAGACTTGAAAATCCGAAAAATACCAGCTCCACTCCCAATTTGATCATTAAAACTGCTCCCAGTGCACCTCCAGCGGAGATACCAAGTGTATATGGTGTGGCCAGAGGATTACGAAGCAGACCCTGAAAGATAACACCTGCCAGGGCCAGGGAAGCCCCGGAGATCATAGAGAGTAAAACCCGTGGAAAGCGGATACGAAAGAAAATAACGCCATCGGGATTTTCATTGCCTTGCAGATAAAGAATAACTTTATCATAATCAAGAGATTGTGAACCTATGAAAGGAGCAACCAGCAAAATAACCAGGAAAATAATAATTATGAGAATTAAATAAATGAATTGTTTAGAGTGATTTCTCATGTTACTCGCTCTTGGTCGCAAAAGTGGGTAATATAACCGGCAAGTTGCTCTCGGGATGAGGAATAACCTGAACAGGGATACCGTAGATTTCTTGAATAAGTTGCGCCTGAAGCACCT
>CBDUVK010000323.1:0-3504 GCA_965370645.1 uncultured bacterium | reverse complement strand
AAATATACCAACTATAAAGGAGAAATTATGTCAGCTGTGAAAGATGCGGTACTGGAATATGTCATTGATGAGTATGTGGAGGATGAAGATCAGGAAATTACCTATGATACACCACTGATTTCCGGTGGAATTGTAGATTCCTTCTCCATGGTTTCCCTGAAAGTTTTTTTGGAAACCAATTATAAAATTCAGATTCCTGATGCAAAGGCAACCCCTGAATCTTTCGATAGTGTGGAAAAAATTGTGGAATTATTAAAAGAATTTGGTGTAGAGTAAAGGAGAATTAGTATGTCATTCAGTACTGAATTAAGAAAAGCTTACCAGCAGGAACTGTCCCAGATCAGGGAAGCGGGGATTTTCAAGGAAGAACGCATCATTCAGGCGCCCCAGGATTCAGAAATCGATGTGGTGTTTCCGGCGGGATCAACTGAAAAACATGTAATAAATTTATGCTCGAACAATTATCTGGGTCTTTCATCTCATCCCGATGTGGTCAAGGCCGCTCATCAGGGTTTGGATCACCGGGGATATGGCATGTCTTCGGTACGCTTTATCTGTGGGACTCAGGATATCCACAAGGAGCTGGAGAATAATTTAACCCGGTTTTTGGGTACCGAGGATACCATTCTCTTTCCCTCCTGCATGGATGCCAATGCGGGGGTGTTTGAAGCAATCCTGACAGAAGAAGATATTATGATTGCGGATCGACTGGTCCATGCTTCTATTGTAGACGGGATGCGTTTATGTAAGGCTCAGCAAGATACCTATAAGCATTCCGATATGGAACATCTGGAAAAGAAGCTGCAATTACATCAGGATAAACGGAGCCGCATGATTATTACCGACGGTGCTTTTTCCATGGATGGCGATCTGGCTAAAATGGATAAAATTGTAGCCCTGGCAGAAAAATATGATACAATGGTTTTTGTGGACGATTCCCATGCTTCCGGTTTTATCGGAAAAACGGGTCGTGGCGTCCATGAACATTTTGGCGTGGTTGGAAAAGTAGATATTATTACCACAACCCTGGGGAAAGCCCTGGGAGGTGCTTCAGGCGGTTGTGTCTCGGGTCGCAAGGAAATTGTGGAATTGTGCCGTCAGAAAGCCCGCCCTTACCTGTTCTCGAATGCCATTCCGCCGGTGGTAGTTGCGGCTGCGAATAGTGTTTTAGATATTATTTCAAGAACCACCGAACGCCGTGATAAATTGGAGAAAAACACCGAATTTTGGAGAAAGGGTCTCACCGAAGCGGGTTTTATTATCAAGGAAGGGGAGACTCCCATCGTGCCTATTATGTTGTTCAATGCTAAGCTCTCGCAGGATGTTGCACGGGATTTATATGATGAAGGGATATATGTGGTCGGTTTTTTCTTTCCGGTCGTACCCAAGGGTCAGGCCCGGATCCGAACTCAGCTCTCGGCTGCTCACGAAATGCATCATCTGGAGAAGGCTTTGGAATCCTTCAGGAAAATCGGAAACAAATATAATATACTCCATAAGAGCAAGCAGGAGATCATTGAAAAATATGGTATGTAAGAAATTGCCACGGGTTTGAATCCGTGGCAATTTTTTTTGAGAACTTCTCATTTCTCATTTTTGGAATTCCTACCTTTCAAATGCATTCTTTTTTATATTAGCATGCTCAGGTGTACACTTAATTATGATACAAATCTCATGAATTAAGGGGACAATCGTGTACCAAAGAATCCGTTATGATTTAAATCAGGAATTAATAAAAATAGGAGAATCGGGTTTATTTAAGGAAGAAAGGATTATTTTAACGGATCAAAAACCTGATATTAAAGTGATTTATCCCAAAGGATCCAAACCTCGGGAGGTTTTGAATTTTTGCTCCAATAACTATCTGGGTTTGGCCAATCATCCTAAACTTATTAAGGCGGCTCATCAGGCGCTGGATAAATACGGCTTTGGACTCGCATCGGTACGTTTTATCTGCGGAACCCAGGATGTCCACAAAGACCTGGAAAAGAAAATTGCCCAATTTTACGGGATGGATGATGCTGTACTCTATTCATCCTGTTTCGATGCCAATGGGGGCTTGTTCGAGAGTTTTCTCAGTTCGGAGGATGCCATTATTACCGACGCCCTCAATCATGCCAGTATAATCGATGGGATCCGCTTGTGTAAAGCCAGGCGGTTTATTTATGACCACTCTGACATGAAATCCCTGGAAACAGTTCTCCAGCGGGCGCGTGAAGGTGTGGATATCTTTGCTGGTCCCGGATTATCCAAAGAACCCGAACCGGCACGGAATGTTGTTATTGCTACTGATGGTGTGTTTTCAATGGATGGGGATATCGCCAATTTAAGAGGGATTGTTGAATTGGCTAAAAAATATGATGCCGTTTTCATGGTGGATGACTCTCATGCTACCGGTTTTTTCGGGAAAACCGGCCGTGGTTCTGTGGAATATTGCGATGTGTTGGATGAAGTTGATATCATCACCTCCACACTGGGAAAAGCAATGGGTGGGGCGTCAGGCGGCTTCACAGCGGGAAAAAAAGAGGTCATTGAAATACTGCGCCAAAAATCCCGACCCTATCTCTTCTCAAATACACTTTCACCGGTTATTGCGGTAGCCTCCATCGCGGCATTTGAGTTGCTGGAAGAGAGTGACCAGCTTCGTAAAAATTTAATGAAAAATACTGCCCACTTCCGAAAACAGATGACCGCCCTGGGTTTTGATATTATCCCGGGTGTACATCCGATTACACCGGTTCTGTTTCGTAAATTTGAGGAGGATGCCAAACTGGCGCAAAAAATGGCTCACGATCTTTATAAGGAAGGAATATATGTTGTTGGATTCTTCTTTCCGGTGGTTCCCAGGGGCCAGGCACGTATACGGGTACAGATTTCAGCTGCTCATACCAAAGAGCAAATTGATCAGGCCATTGCCGCCTTTGAAAAGGTGGGAAAGAAAAATAAGGTGATCTGAACATGTAACAGATGAACCATGAACCAGATGATTGATTTTTAAAAGTATAGACAGAACTTTAAATTTTCCAAAGGAGGATTCTGCATGAGAGAAGAATTGATAAAACTCATCCCCGAATTTGACCTCATCAATGATAATGAATTAAAAGATAAAGTCTTGCGAGTATGGGAAAAAGCGCTGAAGATTAGAAACATGCAGCCGGAAGATATGCTTCGCATGCCATTTACCCTGCTCATAAAACCTTGTCCGGCCAATTTTGTTGAACATTCCCGTGGTGTGGTGCAGGTATCATATGCGGCAGCTCAGGCACTTCAAAAAGTATATGGAGACAAAATTCCCATCAATATGGAGTACCTGTTGGCCGGTGCACTTTTACATGATGTGGGTAAAATTCTGGAATATATCGAAAAAGATGATGAATTTGTTAAATCCAGCGAAGGTAAATTTTTACGACACCCGTTTTCCGGGGTAGGCCTTGCCTTCGATGAAGGTGTGCCTGATGAGATTCTGCACATGATTGCAGTTCATGCCGGAGAGGGTGATGGTAA
>CBDUVK010000322.1:0-3514 GCA_965370645.1 uncultured bacterium | reverse complement strand
GAATGTAGAGATATTTGTATACAGTTTATCCATTATGCACAACGGGTTTACATTACATTTTTTTTAATTGTGTAAAGTTCTTTTTTCATTATGAGCACCAGTTTAACAAAATCGCTGTCTATCCGAAATTTATGTGAAAGATATCTCATTAATTACTCAGATAATCCTCTCGGGTTAAAATATCTTCAATTCATCTGGGAATGCATCGTCTTCCATGACGATCAAACTCATAATCCTCCAGTCCCACATGACTTCCTTCCGATCGGTTCGGATAGAATGTCAGTTAGGAGCGAATTGATCTTTTTTCCCCGGTTTTTGAATCACACTTTCATCTATATAAAAAAGATGATTAGACACTTATATATATTAATCCGGAGCAAGTTATAAAGAGGAGGCCAAAATACCAGCAAAAAGGATTTGAAAAAAATAAAAACAAGTTTAAAGAACTCAACTTTTGATCTTATTATAATTATATAAAAAAAAAGAATTTATTCAAATAAAAAAATATCAAATTCCAAAATATTTCAATTTCAATTTCAGTTTCGTTAGATATATATTTTTCTTCTAAAATTTCCAATTTTAATGGTAAGCTAGTCTAAAAAACAATACCTATGCTGGTTTTAAAGCGTCAGACACTAAAAATCATTTTTATTCTGCAGTATCTTTTTCATAACAGCATTGTGAAATTTACGCCTGACTTCGTAAATTCCCTTTTTCTCCCGGGTTGGATGGACACGGTTTGTCAAAAGAATGACCGCAATCCTACGATTTGGGTCAATCCAGATGGAGGTACCGGTAAATCCGGTATGTCCGAAACTTCCGGGGGAGAAATAATCCCCCGCAGAAGACCCTTCTACTGCGGGAGTGGTCCAACCTAACGTTCGAATAGTGCCTTCCGGGATATTATGGCGGGTAGTCCAGGTGCGCACGGTCTGTTTGGAGAAGAAACGCTTATGGTTATAGATTCCACCATTGATCAGCATCTGAGAAAAAACGACCATATCCTCTGAAGTGGAAAATAATCCGGCATGAGCGGCAACGCCACCCAAGAAAAAGGCATTTTCATCATGCACTTCACCATGTATCAGACCACGATTCATGGATCCACCTATCTCTGTTGGAGCAATTTTCGGGAGCAGTTCTTTTGGTGGATTGAACATGGTATTTTCCATTCCCAGTGGTTCGAAAAACATTTCTATGGCGAGCTGATCAAGGGTTTTACCTGTTATTACCTCCAGAATTTCACCAATCATGATAATGCCCAGATCCGAATAGACCATCGAATCTCCCGGTGCATAAACTAATGGTAGATCACAGATGTACTTCAAAACTTCGTCTTGGGAATTTGCCCGCTGCCAGAGAGAATCCCACCACAGGATACCGGCCGAATGTGTCAGCAGATGACGGACTGTCACTGAATCCTTCATGCCGCCACTAAATTCGGGTAGGTAACTGACTACAGGGATATCAAGCTTTAGCCTTCCCAGGTCATAAAGACACATGGCAACCATGGTTGTGACTGTTACCTTGGTTACAGACGCCATATCATATAAAGTTTCAGTATTTATGTCCGGTGAATCCTTATCATAAGTCTGGTAACCAAATCCCTGTGAAACAACAATTTTGCCGTCATCAACTATACAAATTTGCGCACCTGGAAAAACAGAATCTTCTATGGCTTCATGCAAAACCTGGAATGCATCCTGAAACTTCTCCTCCATCGGCAATATATCCAGTTGCATGTCATATTTCGGCCGGGACAGTCCATCTCCCATCCTGGCCAGACCAGGAATGGTCACTGGTAATTTGGCGGTAAGCGGTATTTCGCCGAAAACCGCACGGACTCCAGCCCGGATAGCCAGTGGATCTGCAGCATAGGCACAGAGATATGATGGTGCCTCCGGTATCTGTCGCAGTAGATATGGAGAACCGAAGGAGACAATTGTCATTGGTTTATCCCTTTTGATGAGTTTATTCACCAGAGAAACTGTGGTATCCGGCAGCGTGACAGAACCCTTATAACTTCCCCAGGTGACAAACAGTCCGACTACTACAGCCTGGGAGGAATCTACTTCGGTAATAATTCTTTCTATATCCTCAGAAGATGAGCGTGAATCAATGAGAGCGCTCTTAACCGAGGGAATACGCTGTGAAATTTCCCTGTGAAGCTGATCCCGGTACAGATATCCCCATTCCCGGTCTGTAATGGCCACTACCAAAACACTGTCCACTAGATTAGCTTTCAACGGAATGATATTTTTATCATCTCGCACCAATGTCATGGATGCATTTGCAATTTCCTCCGCCTTTTCCTGGTATGCAGGTTTTGAGAATACTTCCTCAAATCGTACCCAGTCCATTTTTGGTGTGCTGCTGAGTCCGAGTCTTCTTTTTTCTTCCAGAATCCGCCGGACTGAAGTATTTACCCTGTCCATGGAAATTCGGCCCTCACGGGCGGCCTGCAAGACAAAGCGGTAAGTAGATTCGAAATTCGGTGAAACCAGAACCATATCTATACCAGCATTAATCGCCATAACCGCTGCTTCTCCGGACCAGTATTGATTGACGATTCCACCCATTCCCATGGCATCTGTCACCACAAGTCCCCTGAATCCTATCTGTTCCCGGAGTACTTCCTGAATAAAATAACTATCCAGTGAAGCAGGACGGCCTTCCATCTGAGGAAACGCACTGTAAGTAATATGGGCAACCATCACCATTCTCACACCGGCTTCCACGGCCGCCCGGAACGGCGCAAGTTCAACCCTGTTTAGACGGTCCCCGTCTACATCAATGGTTGGAAGACCCAGATGAGAATCCACATCAGTATCGCCATGTCCCGGATAGTGCTTGGCTGTTGCCAAAACACCATTGTCCTGCAATCCCCGAATAAAGGCTGACCCCATCCTGGATACCAGTGAAGGATCTTCACCGTAGGAGCGGGTGTTTATGATGATATTGTCGGGATTGTTGTTCACATCCATAGTCGGGGCAAAATTCACATGGACGCCAGCCGTTTTCGCTTCTTCAGCAGTGATTTTACCCATGATGTAAGCATACTCTTCCGATCCTGTGGCACCGATGGCCATGTTTATCGGGAAATTCGTTCCTTCGTTGATGCGCATGGGTGTACCCCACTCCATATCTGCCATGACCAGCAGCGGTACATCAGAGACAGACTGAAGCCGTTCAATGCTTCGGGCCACCGCATAGGGATCGCCTCTCCAGATAATAACGCCACCTACATGACAATTTTCAATTAATTCCACCAACTTCTGGAATTGCCGATCACTCTCATTGAAAAAATTCGGTGTATAACCGAAAACCATCATCTGACCGACTTTCTGCCCCAGGTTCATCGATGCTATCTGCTGCTCCAACCAGTCTGCCGGTTTGTCATCACGGCTGCCGGCACAAGTCATGAAAAAAATAATCGGCAGAATAAAAAAACACAGATTTCTAAAAACTAATCTAATTTTCATGGCAAGCAACTTTCTTGGTTATTAAATCATTA
>CBDUVK010000321.1:0-3521 GCA_965370645.1 uncultured bacterium | reverse complement strand
ACCGAGGCACTGATCTTTCTCAGTCCATAATAATACAAAAAAATTGCCGAACCTCCGGTTGTAAAAGCGATGAGTAAGAAAATCAACAAATGGTGAGTGCTTACCAGGCTGATGCTGGAAGTTAATTTTAAAATAGGCAGCAGTATGCCCATTAAAATAGCGGTTATTGCGAAACGGATATAGGTCGCCAGTCGGAAATCTACATTTTTCAAACCGCGCTTGCTCAGCACTGTGGAGGCGCCAAAACTGATTGCTGCAAGGAGAGAGAACAGTGCGGCCCATAATGTTTTATCGGTTGCGGTGATAGACGGGATATTGATCCCAAAACTCACCAGGTAAGCCCCAATCATGGCCAGACCCGCCCAAATAAAAAATCGCTTTTGCGGCTGCTCCCGCAGCAGAACCACCGCCAGAATAATCGCAAAAACCGGCTGTAATTTTTGGATCAGTACCACAATGGAAAGATTGACAAAGTTGACATAAAATAGAGCCCGGGTAATGGCCATGGTTCCCAGAGCACCTCCGGTAACCGCAATACCAAGGAAGACCAGCCAATCCTTTTTTTCCAGTTTTCTAATTTCAGGAAATCTTCTCAGAAAGAAGGGTGTGAGTAACACAGCAACAATGGTACTTTCTATAAAAACAACCAGCGGGACAGGTAAGCCAAACAAGAAGGGCCTGAGAACAATGCCATCTACTCCCCATAAGCTGGCTGCAATAATAACAAAAAACGGAGCGAATCGGTCGAGTCTGTTTTTCTGGTTCATTTTCAGGTAGTAATTTCCTCAGTAGAAATTTTCCCTTTGAGGACATGCGGGGTTGCATCCGTAATTTTTACACTTACAAAATCACCTTTCCGGTAATCTCCTTTGGGGAAGATGACAATCTTATTGCCATCATTTCTTCCCTGAAAATCATGTGGTGATTTTCGAGTCGATTCCTGTTCAATCAACACATCTTGGATCTCTCCGACATGCTTGCGATTCTTGCTCAGGGAAATTTCATTCTGCAGCTCGTTTATTCTGACAATACGTTCAGTCTTCTTCTCTTCAGGGATATCATCCGGATGGCGGCGTGCTGCAATGGTACCCTCCCGCTCTGAATATTTGAAGATAAAGGCGGAGTCGAATTGTACTTTTTCCATGATATCGATGGTGTCCTCGAATTCCGAATCGGTTTCGGTCGGAAAACCAACTATGATATCAGTGGTGATAATCATTTCAGGATAGTGTACCCGGATATCGTCCACCAGTACCAGGTATTCTTGCTTGCTGTAGGTACGATTCATCAAATCCAGCACCCGGGTATTTCCAGCTTGCAGGGGAAGGTGAATATGCTTACACACTTTGGGATTATCTGCCACCACATACAAAAGATCATGGGGAAAATCCTTGGGATGGGGAGAGGTGAAGCGAATCCGCTGAATACCTTTGATCTGACTAACTTTTTCAAGCAGAAAAGCAAAGTCTTTTCCGTTATAATGATAAGAATTGACATTCTGACCCAGTAAGGTCACCTGCTTAAATCCTTCTTCTACTAAGCGCTTTGCTTCCTGAATAACATTTCCGGGGGAGCGGCTTCTCTCTCGTCCGCGGGTATAGGGCACCACACAGAAGGTGCAAAAATTATTGCAGCCACGCATCACCGCAATCCAGGCATTGACGCCACCTTTACGATGGGGATAGACATCCGCGTAGTCCTCAAATTCCGATAGCGTCACATCATAGGCGCTTCTACCGGTGTTTTCCACCTCTTTTATCAACTGTGGTAACCGCTTGTAACTGTCCGGCCCCACCACGAAATCTAATTTCAGCTCTTTATTATTTAACAGGTTTTGCCGGAAATTGGTAGCCATACATCCCAGCACCCCAATCATCGCCGGATCTCCATTACGGGAGTGGCGCAGGGTGTGAATCCGGTTATAGACCTTACGGTTGGCGTTGTCCCTTACCGAGCAGGTATTGAGCATAATAATGTCTGCCTGATGCTCCTTCTCCACAATCTGGTATCCATCCTGTAATAACACAGAACGCACCAGCTCGGTGTCATACTCATTCATCTGACAACCGTAAGTTTCTATATACACTTTTTTCATATATCTAGAATCCACTAAAATTCACTATTATGAGATTACTTAAAAATATCAGTTTGTTTCATTTACTAGTGCGCCAGTTATATGCTGATTTTCCACCTGCTGGAGTGTCACCGGCAGAAATTGATTTTGCAGATTTTTTTCAGATTTTACTTTTACCCGGATATAAGTATCCGTCAATCCTGACCACCACTCATTTTTCTGTTGTTCAAACAGGACATGTTGCAGCGAGCCGATTTGATCGGTCATATAATCATGACGCTTGCGGTTGCTTAATTCACGCAATCGCCGGCTGCGATCCTCGATAACACCTTTTGGAACCTGCCCATCAAATTTGCGGCTTTTTGCCCAGGGTCTTTCTGAGTAGCTGAATACATGAAGATAGGCCAATGGCAGATTCAGCAGCAGTTGATAGGTCTGTTTAAAAAGTGCTTCTGTTTCTCCCGGAAAACCGACCATAACATCGGTGCCGAGACAGATCCCGGATACGCGCTTATGCAGCTTATGAATGAAATCCACAAACTCCTTCACCAAGTATTTGCGGTTCATAGAATTCAGTATCGGATCGCTGCCACTCTGCAGCGGTAGATGCAGGTATCGGCATAGTCGGGAGTCATTTTGAAGTAACTCGATCAACTCGTCCGTAATGGTGGTAGGTTCAATGGATGACAATCTTAGCCTTAAAAGTCCTGGTAGATCTAACAAAGCCTGTATTACGTGATCTATGGAATAATTACGATACTGATAAGTACCGATATTTATCCCGGTCAGTACCAATTCCCGGTGACCTGCTGCAGTTAATTCGCGCGCCTCTTTGATGATATCCTTAAATTCCCGGCTGCGGGCCCTTCCCCGGGCATAGGGGATCACGCAAAATGAGCAGAAAAAATCACAGCCGTCCTGAATCTTCAGATTAGCACGGGTATGCTTGCGATCAATGCCTGCGGTTGAGATTTTGAAGCTTTTCCGGGAGATAACAGGGGTAATCACCTTCGGTTTCCGGGGCTGTTCATCCTTAGAAAGGATATCGCCAAAATTCATTTTACGGGAATTGCCTACCACCCAATTGACATTGCGAAGTTCCAGCAGCTTTTCACGTTGGATCTGGGACTGGCACCCCAATAATGCAATTCGGGCACGGGGATTAATACGGTTAATTTTATTCACCAGTTTGCGGGTATCGGTATCCCCATTTTCCGTTACCGTGCAGGTATTCACCACCACCACATCAGCAGGTTGACGAAAATCCACCACCTGATATCCTTTTTTCTCAACACTTCTCTGCAGGATAGCAGTTTCGGCCTGATTGAGGCGGCATCCAAATGTATAAAATGAAACCGTGGTATTCATTTCTCATCATAACATATCATTAGCCGCAAAATATAATAAAAGATTTGGCGGGATTCAAATTATCCGTGATAAATGGTTG
>CBDUVK010000320.1:0-3530 GCA_965370645.1 uncultured bacterium | reverse complement strand
AAGCCCTGAATCAGTTCCCATATCATAACTGACACCTAATCCTTCAAGTGGTATTGGATGCGGTCCAAAAAGTCCATTTTCCAAATCGAATTGTACTATCGGCTCCCATAATATTGGGTTACCAAATGCATCGGTAATAGTTTTAATGGAGTTAAAAAATGGATCGGTAGATCTGTATATTTTATACATTTCAAAATCGTTGCCATAAATAGGATCTCGTGAATTTTCAGATGCGTCATCCCACAACAAATAAATCCTGTGATCACCTGCAATCGCTGTAAGAGATGGAGTAAGTGGTGGTTTTACAAAATTGAAATCAGCATCATAAATTCTTTGCATGGTTCTTTTGTTTCGTAGAATATCATCCAAATCATTACCGAACAAACTAGCAATTGCAAAACTCTCTGATGAACCGGGTGGAATACCAAAAAATCCGCTGCCATAGCTGAATGCAATATCAAATCCTGAAGTAGCTGTGGTAAACGAACCGGGTTGAATTTTCGTTTGCCAATAGTCTTCGTCATCTTTAGGTACAAAAGTTCCGCCAGTGCCACCGCCAAAAAAACTTGTTAAACCAATTTGATCAATCTCATCGTTATCTGTAAACTCAAAATTTGGCTCACCAAGGTCCGGCGATCCATTTCCTTGTGTACCATCAGGGTCAGGACCTACATAGTTGGGATCAAAGGGAACTAGTCCGTCAGAGCCGGTATCATCGTTCAACCGCTCTTCAGGGTCCCAAATCCCATTACCATTATCATCTGAAAATGTTCTCCAATCATTATCATTATCTATCCCATCCTCCTGGCTTTCGTCAATCATTCCATCATCATCGTTATCTATACCATCTATAAGACCGGGGCTTTGTAAAAAGGCAAATCCAAAATATCCTGTTTGCCTGCCCTGTAAGTCTAAACCATCCAAATCCCACTGAAAAGTTATATCATCTATAATATCAAAAGATGAAGCGTCATCGTCCGAATCCCCCTGACCAATATCGGCATCTACATACATACCTACTATATTTTTATTCAGGGGTATATCACTAACATTTTTTATCTGGTAAATTGAAATTAAAATGTCCTCTGCAAGCGGATTACTCCATTGAAAATTGCGCACTTCTACCTCAAGTCCGACACCCCGTCTGCCACCTTCAAGAAACGGTTCAGGGTTTTCAGGAAACGGGAAATAAGGAAATTCATCGTTTGCTCGATCATCCATCAAATAATAACTTTCCTGATCTGCGCGCACAAAAGCACCAAACAGCCCGTTCCATTTATTACGGCGTGTGCCAGGTTCGCCCGGGAAACTACCTTCCGGCCAATCATAAGGCCACGTTGAAGGAAGATTGCTCATAGCGGGGAATTCTACCGTGTTTATTAGCTCATGATCAAGCACCCCATTATTGTTCAAATCCTCTCCCGGATCCAATATTCCATTATTATTGAGATCTTCATCAACACCACGAATGATTTCTCCATCATTAAAATAACCTGCCAATGGTTCCCATCCCCAATTATGGTCCTCTGGTGAAGGTACATCACGTGCACTGCCGCTATACCTCTCACTTATGATATGAATGGTATCGCCGTTATCGGTTATTACTTCTGATGCTACAAAGAATATAAATTCAAATCCGTATGTTACTCCACTACCCACCGGCCATTCCATTCTGGCTTCCTGGAGAGTACGGCTTCCAAGGTTTCCGTAATTTGAATAAGCAGTTCGGATAAGATTTCCTGTATGTATGCCAGTTCGGTTTAGGAAAAAGCTAAATGCTGGCTTGGATAATTTATTCTCATCGCTTTTTTCCTGTGCTTGTAAGTATGGAACTAACAGCAATGTTACTACGACAACTATTTTAAAAGATATAAATAAATTTTTCATGCAAGTATCTTGAATATTTTCAGCTTCTATTTTTTTCAATTTCTACTTATCTCTTAATATTAAAATAAAATTATCAGTCCCATTTCAAAAAAATGGAATTTATGAGTTCAGAACGAAAATGTTAACCCCAACTCAATTCTACGCGGCTCAGAAAACCAGTTCAGATGAGTATCGACATCGTTAAGAGTAAATAAACCTACAAGTCTTTCTCTATCTAATATTTCCTGAACTGCAAACCTATGATCTCTACCGGCAGTACCTGTAATTGAGTGAACAGATAATTCATTCGCCTGATCGTATAGATTGTAAATGCGTAAGAACAAAGCAATTGTTGAACTTCCAAGATTAAATCCTTTCCTAACAAACAGATCTACACTATGCTTTACCGGTTTACTTTCACTATTTCTAAACGTTGATTGTACATTTAACCGAAGTGCAGTTGGAGAATATGGCTGACCACTCTGAAGGCGACCAATTGCACTAATTGTCCACGAATCAAAGTTCATTGCTAAAGTTGCATTTAACGTATGTGTTTGATTCCAATCAAGTGGTACAAACTCTTTTGTGGGTTCTTTTACAGCTCCTCCTCCTCCGCCTGCGGTTTGAACAATTGCAATATTATCCGGATCGGATTCGCTGCCTGAACCGGTTTGAAATGTATAATCAATGGAACCGGTAAACAGACCGCCATCATGTCGTTTTTCAAATGCTACTGTGAATCCTCTGTTTGATGCTTTATCAATATTGGTTCGCTGTAAGTAGCTGCTTACGTTTCCAACCTGCCGAATAACTTCGAGACCAATAAGATTGCTAAAATCAGAATAAAAGAGCGTTACATCGATGCTGAAGCTTTGAAATATTCCCTGTTGTAAGCCAATTTCGTATGCAATTGTCTTTTGTGCTTTAAGCAAAGCATTGCCCACAATCGGACCATCAGTACCATTAACTTTATACTCGGAATTATCATAAATAAATTCAAAAGGAGGCGTTTTAAAGAAATGCCCATAGGCAACATGCACTACTCCATTTGTAGAAATTGGGTAAGCAATGCCTAACCTCGGACTAATATTAGTTTGAACCACCACAGGTTCTAAAGTGGTTGCACTTAGCAGGCTCACACTTCCTATAGCAGGAACAACTCTCGGATCGGTAAGTGCCTGATGATCAGGATCAAACTAGTCAAACCTTAATCCTGCATTTATTATAAGCTGATCAAGTTCTAAAGTATTTTGTGCAAATATTGAAAATTCCATAGGATTGTGTTCATACTGAATATCACTAAATCCTGTTTCACCTGTAGTAGTTAATTGCGGCGCTACTAATTCAGCTGGTCTTGATAGACTCAAAAATTCTGCAAAGGAAAGATTTGGAGTAGATGGGAAAAAATTGGACCCTACGAGCGGATCATCAGAAAACTCTGGTGTTATGCTACTTGTAAATACCCTGTATCCAACTACTTCACCTCCAATTTTTAGAAGGTTATAATCATCTATCTGCCAGGTTAGATTAATCTTTGCCAACAACTTATCGTTTTCTATATTATCAATACCTGCTATAGTTCCGCCAAGATGAAATCTATTTTTAGTGGGTGATACAGTTTGCAGCCGGGGATCAATAATATCTTCAAAAAGGAATATTTTATC
>CBDUVK010000319.1:0-3535 GCA_965370645.1 uncultured bacterium | reverse complement strand
TCAAGCGCAGTAGACTGTGCTTTTTCCCGGGAGGAAAAGCTACCCAGAAGCTTGCCATCTTTGGTCACTAACCATTTTTTTTTCTCTCTGATCACCTTAAATATATGTCTTGCAGCCATTATATTCCCTTCTTAAGTAGTGCCTTATTTATTATACTCAGGTACTGTGACATTTGATTCACATTTTTATTTTAATCATATCCTTAATCATGATTATTCTGAACTTTAAAATTGAATTACCGGAATCCGGAAACCTTAAATTTTCCAAGAAATAGCTCAATTATTTCCGCTTGATTACATTTTTGAAAATGGTTAAATTTCATAGTTATATAAAAAATTTTAATTAAACCAGACTTTTATGCCGGAACTTCGAAAAGATCCTGTAATTGGCAGATGGGTTATCATTTCCACCGAACGCGGGAAAAGGCCTTCAGATTTTGCAGATGTGGAGAAAAAAAAGGGCGGAGGGTTTTGTCCCTTCTGTTACCAGCATGAAAATAATACTCCGCCTGAGATCTTTGCCATCCGGCCGGACAATTCCGCCAAAGATAAGCCGGGATGGACGTTGCGGGTTGTTCCAAATAAATTTCCAGCTTTACGGGTGGAGGGACAATTGAACCGGCAAGGAGAAGGTATTTACGATAATATGAACGGTATTGGAGCTCATGAAGTTATTATTGAGACGCCTGAACATACCAAAGATCTGGCTGATATGGACATCTCCGGTATCAGGGATGTATTTTCGATCTACCGGGATAGAATATTGGATCTGAAAAAGGATATTCGATTAAAATATGCCCTGATATTTAAAAATCACGGAATGACTGCAGGCGCCTCTCTGGAGCACACCCACTCACAGTTAATCGCCACCCCTATCATTCCCAAGACTGTGATGGAAGAGATGGACGGAGCCGAAAAATATTTCGAATTCAAAGATCAATGCATTTTTTGTGATATCATCCGGCAGGAAATACATGAAAGAGTCCGGGTTGTTTACGATGAAGAACTATTTATTGCCCTGGAACCTTATGCACCACGCTTTCCTTTCGAAACCTGGATTTTACCTAAAATACATTTTTCCCACTATGAGTCTATTTACGATGAAATGCTGAATCATCTTTCAGTGACGGTGAAGGAGGTTTTGGGCAGAATAAATATTGCCCTCAATCATCCACCTTACAATTTTGTGATTCACACTTACCCCATGCAAGATGATTCGAATAACTATTATCACTGGCATATTGAACTGATGCCCAAATTGACTAAAGTTGCAGGTTTTGAATGGGGTACCGGATTTCACATCAATCCAACCAGTCCGGAGGATGCAGCTCAATATCTAAAACAGATTACTCTTTAATCCAGAGGTAAAGAATGACACCTTTAAAAATATGTTATGTTTCTTCAGAAGTGGTACCCTTCGCTAAAACCGGAGGCCTTGCAGATGTGGCTGGTGCTCTACCGGTTGCTCTCAAAGATAAAGAACACGATGTTCGGGTAATGATGGCGAACTATAAATCAATTAATGAACGAAAATTCGTGCTCCGCGAGGTGATCCGGCTTAAAGAAGTCAGTGTTACCCTGGATGGGGTAACTAAAATAGTAGATGGCAAGACAGCTTTTCTTCCCAATTCCAAAGTCCATGTCTATTTTTTACATATACCTGAATATTTTGACCGGAAAGAGCTTTATATAGATCCCCAAACCGGCAAAGATTTCAAAGATAATGCAGAACGGTTCGCCTTCTTTAGCAAGGCAACTCTGGAAACCCTGAAACTGTTATACTGGCAACCCGATATCATTCATTGTAATGAATGGCAGACTGCCCTGATCCCTTTTTACCTGAAAACCCTCTACAAAGATGATGAGTTTTTCAAAAATACCAAAACCGTCCTTACTCTTCACAACCTGGCTTACCAGGGAATCTTTCCTCTGGAAAAAGCAAAAAAAATCGAAATACCTGAAGAATATATTAAATCCGGTAGAGAATTTGAATTTTCCGGTAAATTGAACCTGCTGAAAGGAGGCATTCTCTTTGCCGACGTATTGAACACCGTCAGTGAAAAGTATGCCGATGAGATCACTTCAGGTCCTGAATTCAGTTTCGGTTTTGAAAAGATCCTGGCCAACCGTAAAAAAGATCTGGTGGGAATTCTCAATGGAGTCGACTATAAAAACTGGTCACCGGACACCGATCATCTGATTTCCCAAAACTACTCACGCAATAGCCTGGGAGATAAAATTAAAAATAAGACGGTTCTCTGTAAGCAAAACAATCTGGAATTTAAGGAAGAGACTCCGGTCATCGGAATTATATCCCGGCTGACAGATCAGAAAGGATTCGATCTGATTGAAAAAGTTTCCAATGAACTGATGCAGATGGATCTCCAGTTAATCATTCTGGGCACCGGTGATGCAAAATACCACAAATTTTTTGAAAAATTGGCAAAAAAATATCCCGGAAAAGTCGCTATCAATTTACGATTTGACAATAAAATGGCTCATCTCATCGAAGCCGGAGCGGATATATTCCTGATGCCTTCCCGATTTGAACCGTGTGGACTTAATCAGATGTATAGTCTAAAATATGGGACAGTTCCGGTGGTCAGAGAGACCGGTGGACTGGCTGATACTATTCAGAATTATGATTCCAAGACGGGACAAGGAACTGGATTCACATTTAAAAAATATATTGCCAAGGATATGTTGAGAGCCATTTCGCGAGCAGTAAAAACTTATAAGGACCGTAAAATCTGGCAAGAAATCCAAAAGGCCGGGATGCAAAAGGATTTTTCCTGGAAGCAGTCGGCTGAAAAATATATGTCTCTTTATGAAATGGCGATGACCAAATAAAATTTAACCCTTCATTATTTAAGCCTCCGGTATGCCATCGCGGAGGCTTTTTTCTTTTTAAGAGCTTTTAATGAATTCCGAAACTTCTGAAACAGCTGCGGTTTTTCTGGACCGTGATGGGACGGTTTGCGAAGAAGTAGGTTATCTGAGTAATGAAAAAGATTTGCGCCTAATACCCGGCGCAGGTAAAGCCATTGGTATGATAAACCGCGCAGGGTGGAAAACGATCATTATCAGTAATCAATCCGGCATCGCTCGGGGGTATATGAATTCAGATGAAGTAGACCGGGTAAATCAGAAACTCCTTGAAATGGTAAAGGATGAAGGAGCTCGGATTGACGGGATTTATTACTGCCCCCATCATCCCCAGGGAATTTCTCCCTATAATATTCAGTGCGAATGCCGTAAACCCGGAGCAGGGTTATTAAATAAAGCAGTCAGGGAGCATAAGTTAGCACTGGACAAATCCATTATGATCGGGGACAAATACTCGGATGTGGAAACAGCAATTCGATTAAATATTCCGGGAATCCTGGTACAAACCGGCTTTGGAGAGGGAGAGATTCAAAAGTATGAACAGCAGTGGGATCAGGCCCCGGACTATATTGCCCGGGATTTATTGGAGGCGATAGAGTGGTGGTTCAAAGGTATTGCCAAAACCAAACATCAGACCCCATAGATAGCAG
>CBDUVK010000318.1:0-3542 GCA_965370645.1 uncultured bacterium | reverse complement strand
AACCGGACCGCTGTCCCAATATTGAATTCCTCATTTATGAATAATTATATTATAATTTTATGAAAATTAATTTTTCAACGGAAAGAAAAAAAGAAGAAAGAACATATCTCCGCAACATATAAACTAATTTTTAACGGCATGAATCAGGTAAAGATCATCTTGATCTATGGCGGTTTTTACCTCCAGTCCACACTGTCTGATGACCCCAGCCAGATCAGATGCCGGTTGTAATTGATCATGTGTGATAACATCACCCACATTGGAATGGAAACAATTCAATTCCCTGCTTCCCATAAGATGCAAGACCAGAAGGTTTCCTTGAGACGCCAAAACTCGGCTGCATTCCTGTAAACTCTTTTTCTTATCTGAAAGATGAGGTAAAACAGCAAAACAGATAATCCACTGAAAGGATTCAACCTTAAAAGGGAGAATATGGGCATCCGCATGAACATGGGAAAGACTCGTGGGTGAGCAATGGCCCCATTTTTCTTTATTTTCCCGTAACATGATTTCTGAAAAATCCAATTCAACAAGGTTTTGCTGTTCCTTCCTTACCTCAGAAAAAAGGGGTATCAATATTCCGGTGCCGCATCCGACATCCAGAACATTACCTTTTGGATGAAGATGAAATTCCTGGAAAATGTTTTTTAATTTTTTAACTATCTCCTCATCCTGGGGTGTATCCCAGCCATGCGCCTTGCTATTAAAATATTCACGATGAAAATTTTTAGAAACCATCTTTATTACCTGAGAAATTATCTTTTAAGAATATGGGGATAACGGCGCCCCAGAAAATTGATTGTAGCGGGAACGATCAGAAAAATCAGGATAATTCCAGGCATCCCATATAAAACAGCCCCTGTTGAGTAAAACCTTTCCGGAAAGCCAAACATTGTTGCAAACATTAGTACGAAAAGATACAGAATGAAACGATCAATGCTCAATGAAATTAAGAGAGTCAGCCAAATGGACCACTTTTTCCGAAAAAAAAGATAAGATGTAATCCCGGAAATTACGACTAACTCAACCATAACCAACAACAGGATAGGAGGGTAAAGTGGTGGCATTCCGGTAAATAAAAATGAAAGCAGGGGAACCAGAATCGCAACTAAAATTGCAACCGAGGGAGGTAATAGGGAAGCAGCCATGGTGATGGGAAGAAACATGGGAAGAAACATGCTTCCCAGTCCGGTAAAATGAAACAGGAGAGGAAATAGTATCCCCAGGGTTGCAAACAGGGCAGCCAGAGGTACATTCCGATAAACTGACTCACCTTCCATATTGATATCACATTTATTTAGTTATGGATTGAGCTGGGCAGACTAATTTTAATTCCCGCCAGAAAATGGAATCCAGGTGCCGGATAATTCATTAAAACCTCATAACGTCGATCCAGTAGATTCATTAATTGTAAAGTTAAACTAAACATTCGAAATTGATAATCCAATGACAAGTTCATCAGAAAATAGTCACTCAATCTACTTTCCTGACTATTTTCAGCATAGAGATCTGACACATATTTTCCAAAAACGGAAAAACCGATATTTCTGAAATTTAAGGCCAGCCAATACTTAAATTGATTTTTTGGATTAAAGGCAATGAGATCATCCGGATTGATATAGCTATGGGAAAGCCGGATATTTATATTCTTATGAGGCTGGTGATGTAGCTGTAATTCAACGCCTGACTGATTTGCCTCAGCACTGTTCTGGTAGCTGATATTCGGGGGAACGCCCAACAGTCCAATGATATTCTTAACATCATTCTGAAACAGTGCTATCTTAAAAAAGTCCTGTTTCCAAAAGTAGAAAATAGCGCCAAATTCAAAACTCTTAGCAGACTCAGGTTCCAATTCCGGATTAGAAGAGGGAAAAAGATAAAGTTCCTGAAGTGTAGGTAGCCTGAATGCTTCATTATAATTAGCATACAAACGGACCTGGTTTAACGGTTGAACAGATAAACCAGCGGTGGGTGTAACTCTGTTTATGTTCAATGAGGTATACTGTAACCTCAGACCACCCTGCAAGGATATTTTTGATTGGGGGGTATAGAAGCCAACCAGATAGCCTCCCAGGGAATTAACAGTATGCAGATCCGGGCGGGGAAAAATTCCCGGAGGCACCACATTAAAAGCTTTTCCACCATAATGCAGGGCATCCAGGCCAAAACTGAGCTGAGATTCAGGAGATAATTTTAAATATTGATAAGATGAAAATCCGTAGGAAAAATCATGTGATTCAAACCCATCATTAAAGCGATGATGTCCCAAATTGGTATAAAGATGGAAAGAATTTTGCAGTTTGCCTGTGGTCCCTTCAATATTCAGATCTACCATTCCGCGACGAATTTTTCCATAATAGCCCAGATCAGCAAGATCTTCCCCCATGAAAGGATCATTAAAATTAAAAGGAACATATTTGCCATCCAGGTTCATCACCCAGTTTTTGGAAAATGGGCGATATACTTTTCCGCCAACAATCCAACCCTCAAAACCACTGGAATCAATATGTCCGGCCGTTTTCTGGTGACCGGCATACAGCTGAAACCTGGTTCTGTTTATTTCCGTCCCGAGCTGAAGATTCTGGGTAAATGTCCGGAAACTTCCGGCCTGAATATTTGCACTCACCTTTTTGGAAGCAGGTTTTGCAGTCACCAGGTTGATAACTCCACCCATGGCATTTGAGCCAAAGATTGTTGAGGATGGGCCCTTGATAACTTCCACCTGCTCAATATCATTCAGTCCATAAACATCCGGCAAAGGATGTCCAAAAATAGCCATAAAATCCGGTCGGCCATTAACCAGTACCAGAATACCTGTATTCGGTTTGCCACCCAGACCTCTCATATATATATTCCCGGATCCATTCGGTCCAATCCCATAACCCAGGACTTTTTTCTCCAAAACAAATACCTGGGGAGAAATCATATCGGCTAATTGTAAAGCAGAATGGACGGCTACACCTTCATACTCCTTCACCGGAAGGATCTCGGAGGAATTTGTCACTGATTTCACAGAGAGTTGATAGCGCTTGGCAATTACCACCACCGAATCTTCCAGATGATAGGTTCTGATCGTATCCTTTGCAACTGGATCGAGGGAGAAAAGGGGTGACAGGGATAGGAAAACGATTCCAATAGAAAGGATAATAGAACTCATAAAGACGGAGTGTTATTATTTTTATAAAGGTAACACAACTTACACAGAACAGACATGCTTTCCAAGTAAAATGTATTTAGTTAAGGATCATTAATTAAAGACAACATTTTCTTCTTAAGGAGTGGTAGATGAACCATCTTCATCTCAAAAATACTCATAGAACAATGTCATTTATTAGACTTTCTGGTTGCTCGCTCATTTTTAAGAGAAATTTCAAAATTTCATGTGAATAATATCCTTCTTTGGTCACAAATTTCTTCTGATACTGCTTTATATTTTTGCTGCTGAAATTGCGTATTAATTTTCAAAAACTCCTTAGAGTGTGTATCATAGACTTCTGCAAAATAGGAGGAAATACACCTTAAACTGTCATTCTGAGGAGCGA
>CBDUVK010000317.1:0-3559 GCA_965370645.1 uncultured bacterium | reverse complement strand
TTTGCACTGGTACTTCGATATTCACAAAAGGTACCGGAGACATAATGATTTAGGAAGAGGGGTTCAACCGGCCAGGGGAAATTTGCTTGCCCAAATAAAACTACAGGTACGAACAAAACAGTGAATAAATGTGTCAACCTTCGATGGTGATGTCTATTACCCATGGTAAACTAACCTTATATATTCATGTCTGTGATTATTTAGATGAGTAGATATAAAATGTATTTTCGAAACCGATTTTTAAGCGATCCCCTTGCGGAGAAATCCACAATGCCGGAGTCCGAAAAACCTGATCTTCAAAAGTAAGCTCCTGTAGCATTGTTCCTTCCCCATCAAAAATCAGAATTCCGGGATGATGGAATACAAAGTATTCACCATTCCAATCATTCTTTCCAAGCAGAACTGCACTCATATCGGTAGTCTCAACTGTAAAAACCTGTGAAACCATCCCATCTTTTCGAGAGATCTTTCTTTGCCATTTCAGCTTATTGTTCTTAAGATCAATCAGTCTGACAGTCTGGTTATCTGCCAGTATAACTTGTTTGGAATCACTGGAAAAATGGGCAAATTTATAGAGCAGGTCTGTTTCGAATATCACTTCTGCATTGTCATTATAAATCAGACTTTTTCTGGTGATACCTCCACTTTGTCTGACGGTATAATTGTTAACCAGAATCTTAGTTCCATCCGGAGAAATGTTCAGTGCAGAAGCACTGTATTCCGGTAATTCAATTCGCCAGAGTTCCTCTCCTTTTGAATCAAACAGGAACAGATGGGGATCTGCGTCGGGATTGATGGCATTTGATCCTGCGGGTGCAGAACCGCGCTTCGTTGCCAGTACAGCTATCCTGGCTCCATCCTCGCTCACCTTAATTATTAAAATCCGCTCCAGATCATATGAAGCCTCCGTGAAAAGGGTAACTTGTTTGATAACCGAGCCCCGATTATCGTAGAACCATAGTTTTCCGGTATCGCTTTCCCCCAGAATCAGCGAACCATCTTTTTCAGATAAAATGAGTTGTGGTAAGGCTCTATCGAATAAATGTTGCCGCTGAAGGATAAAAAGGATTTTCTTCTCTGAATTATAAACTGTAACCGTCAATTCCCGGTCAATAGGATCAGTTGACTCTCTGGGATTGATAGTTACATGTGCAAAAAATCGTCCGTTGTGTGAGAAAACGGTCCGTAAATGGTCATTCGGATGACGTTCATGTTGCCAGGTGTCGTCTTCCCGAACCACCAGGTGGCTACTCGATTCCGCTATCTCAAGGTTTTCGAACAGGTACCAATTTTTCACGGGCTGTGAGAGACTTTCCTTTTTTACCTCTTTAAAAGGTAGACCGTTATTCGATGCATGTTGTCCAAAGAGAACCAGACTGGCGAAAAAGAAAATTACAATCCCAATAAAATGCATGAAATTATGTCTCATTGAAGGTCCTTAATCTATTTTATCTATAATTAATAAATGTATAAAACCATCAAAAAGATTCCAATGTAATAATACAATTTTGACAATGATAAAAAGTAATTATTATTAAATGCAGAGTTGTTTATTTTAACAGTATTCTTTTACTTAAGTTCACCATCTTTACAAATATTTTATTGTTTTATTGAGACATTTTTGTTTATTATTTTGCTATCAAATAATCGAACTGGATAGATGATGAATAGTTCAACCATAAAAATGCTTCAAAAAATTGTAGGGAAAGAGAAAGTCCTAACGGGGCAGGAAGACCGCCTGTCTTACGCTTATGACGGCACACCACTAATATCTCATACTCCTGAGGCAATTGTAATTCCCCATGATGCCGAGGAAATCTCACAAATTTTGAAACTTGCCAATCAGGAAAAATTTCAGGTAGTACCGAGGGGATCCGGCACCGGTTTAAGCGGTGGCTCAATCCCTGTGGAAAATTCAATCGTACTTCTTACCAACCACTGGAATCAGATTCTGGAAATTGACCAGGAAAATTTAACCACCTGGGTGCAACCGGGGGTAATTACCGGAAAGCTGCATGAAACCGTTGAGGAAATGGGTCTTTTCTATCCCCCTGATCCCAGCAGTATGCAAATCTGTACCATAGGCGGTAATGTCGCTGAAAATGCCGGCGGTTTACGGGGACTCAAGTACGGGGTAACAAAGGATTATGTCATGGGTTTGGAAGTGGTTCTTCCCAATGGGGATATTGCACTATTCGGAGGCAAGAATGTGAAGGATGCTGCCGGGTATAATCTCAAAGAGGTGTTTGTGGGCTCAGAGGGGACGCTGGGAATATTCAGTAAAATTCTATTGAAACTGGTTCCCAAACCAGCGGCAACCAAAACAATGCTGGCTCTGTTTGATTCCATCAACCAGGCAGCACAAACAGTATCCGACATTATCGCGGCTCGAATCATTCCCACTACTCTGGAATTTCTGGATCAGATTACCATAAGAAGCGTGGAAGATTTTGCTAAAATCGGATTACCGCATAACAGCGAGGCACTGTTATTATTGGAAGTAGATGGACATCCTGCACAGGTAGCAGAAGAGGAACAGAAAATCATCGGGATATGTCAGCAAAATAAGGCCTTCAGTATTCAGACCGCCAAAGACGAGCAGGAATCATTAAAGCTGAAAACCGCACGGCGGTCCGCCTTATCTGCCCTGGCACGCGTAAAACCAACCACCATACTGGAAGATGTGACTGTTCCCCGCAGCCAGGTTGCACCTCTGGTTGTGAAAATTCAGGAAATTGCCAAAAAGCATAATGTCATGATCGGAAATTTTGGTCATGCCGGCGATGGTAATCTTCATCCCACCGGTCTCACAGACGAACGGGATCATGAAGAAATATCCCGGGTAGAAAAAGCATTTGAGGAAATTTTTAAGACCACAATTGACATGGGCGGCACTATTACCGGTGAGCACGGGATTGGCCTGGCAAAAAAGTCATTCTTAAAAGAGTGGATAGATCCCGGGGCCCTACGTATGATGCAGACTTTTAAAGAAATGTTTGATCCCAATGGAATCCTTAATCCCGGAAAGATTTTCGATTTTTCGCCTAAGTGTGAATGACAATGACCCTGATTAAATGACTATCCAGTATGCCCTATTCGATTATTAGCACGGATTTTTAAAATTGAAGGATCAGAACATTTGAACCCTAACGACTGGTAAAATAATTATATAATGACAAATAAGCCCTCCTCAAATTCCCAGAACATACATTTCCACAGGGTAGAAATCCCTGACGATGATATCTTAACCCAATGTATGCATTGCGGTTTATGTTTACCGGAATGTCCCACCTATAACCTCACCGGAATGGAAAGGTCTTCGCCCCGGGGCAGGATTCGCCTCATTAAAGAAGTTGCAGCGGGCAGGTTGGAGCTTACGAAAACCTTCGTGGAAGAGATGTATTTTTGTTTGGATTGTCAGGCCTGTGCCACGGTTTGTCCGGCCGGAGTAAAATATGGACAACTTGTGGAAGCTGCCCGATCTCAAATTTATGAATCCGGAAAAGAGCGAGGTTTGTGGATAAAAAAATTCTTTTTTCGTACCATATTCACATCTTTC
>CBDUVK010000316.1:0-3567 GCA_965370645.1 uncultured bacterium | reverse complement strand
AGACCGGCTTGATATCCACCGGGAGATCAGTCAATTTATCCTTCAAAATTTTCATGCTGGGCGATTCAACTGCATAGTCTTCGATCAGCTTTCTGGCAGCCTCATAATCTCCGGTGGCCTGCAGGGAGAGTACGTTGGTAGCCAGCTCCTCCAGTGCCGCATAGACCTTGTCGAAATCTACCCGAACCTTCTGGGATTGCTCATCGAACACATATCCACCCTTTTCCAGCAGGTAATTATAGATAATCG
The DNA here is from genome assembly GCA_965370645.1 of uncultured bacterium. GTDB lineage: Bacteria > Calditrichota > Calditrichia > RBG-13-44-9 > RBG-13-44-9 > RQOF01. The sequence goes on along the minus strand of CBDUVK010000316.1, from coordinate 3,318 downwards.
CATTTCCGGCACCATGGGCTTCACTGATCCCAAATCTGACTGAACGGAATATACCGGCCAGGAAGGTGGCCCAGGTTTCCCGTTCAAAAGATTCCGGAAATTCCCCTTTCTTGATCATAAATATGATATTATACATGCCCAGAATATCCGCTTTACATTCTTCAATGCTGGAGTAGGTTTCCTTGAGTTCGATTTTAACCTCGGTATCCCTGCCATCAACTGTGATAAATCCGGGGCCGACACCATGGGACATCTCATGCATCAGGACATGATTAAAAAAAGCGTCGAAGGTTACATGAGGCAGCTGTTCCTCAGTCAGAACCTGGGCGGCGATCGGTGTGAGGATCTGGTCAAATTTGGCCTGGTTGACATTTTTCAGCATCACCTTTTTGGAACCTTTGGCTTTCCTTACCCGCTCATCATTGGGAAGATTGAAAGCAATGGTCTGCACACCCGCTTTGGTATCACCGGCGGTAAATATTTCCTGGGCCACCACAATGGGAGACTCCGATCCTCTCTCGAAATTTTTGTATTTGTCCGGAATGGGTAAATTCTTTTCAATATCAACCAGGTAGCTTCCGAACTTAGCCAGTTTCTTACTCTCCTCCGGATCCCGGAGAGTGATAAAACACTCGAATGCTGCCTTGTAATTGAACATTTTGTCTTCATAGACTTCATAGGGGCCGATAACCACTTCGATCAAATGGTCCTTCAGATCCATCCAGGCCATATCGCTATGGTAGTAATCATTGCTCAGGAAGGCAGCGGCTCTCTTTACCAAATAATCTTTCAGGGTGGGATTATCCGCATATTCGGCTGCCTGGCGAAGAAAATTTGCAGCCTTTTCCAGGTCTTCCTTAAAATATTCTGAATAAGGAACGGCTTTCAATTCTCCGTTTTCCCGGCGAATGACGGTAAATTCAGAGGTGAAAGATTTTTCATCATCCGGATGATCCTCAATCCATTGCAGGAATTCCTGCTTGCTCATATCCTCCGGATAAAAATTAGCCCCTTTGGGTTTCTCGGCAGTGCCATAGAACGGTTTATTATGATCCAGGCGATCGAACGGTCCGAACATGATGGTGAAATATTCCAATCGCCATGCATCGACTTCCATTTCGGAAGATTGTAATTCTTCACGTATCTCATTATTGCCTGCATAAACCTGCTGCAGAAAAATTTCATCCATTACCAGTGCAGCCTGATAAAGATTCTCAACGACTTTGTTCTGCCGATCATCCAGTAAGGAGGCATCGAACTTAATCTCAGTCGGCACAAACTGTTTGATTTTTTCGGCTAACATTTCACTTTCACCTCCTCCAAATTGTCCGCAATTGAGATAAAGTAAAACCAGAAGCAGTGGAATAATTCCTAAAGTTAATTTTTTCATAGCACTCTCCAATCATATTAATTTTGTTGCCTTAATGGTCCACGGATTACACGGATTAACACGAAAACATCTAATGGTAATTTTAACTGTACAAGAGAACTGCACTTGTACATTGCACATTAGCATAAAAACCTTTATTGACTTAATAACATATGGTAAATCCCCAAACCCCCCAGGTCCAGTTGGTAAAGTTGGTAGCGCTTTTTTAATGATTTAGTTTTCTGGTCCCTTTTCCCGAAGGGATGGCTATGCCAAGGGACTAAATATTTATAGCCAAATAGATGACCTCAACAAATGAAAGTCCCATTAGAGACGATATATTCATTCAACATCTTTTAGAACATATCTCTCATCGTAAGGTACATGAAATTGTTCTAAAAATTCAATATATTCTTCCCTGAATGTTTTCTTCTTATGGTGTTGTTCCTGATTCATAATATATTTCACCACCTCATCTACTTGAAAATTAGAATATGAAAATGCCCCGTATCCTGATTGCCAGGTAAATTTTCCTCTCACCAGACCTTTCTTATTAATCCATTTCGAGGAATCACCCTTAATATCCTGAAGTAACTTAGGTATGAGTTGATGAGGTTTATAACCAATAAGAATATGAATATGATTTGGTATTCCATTTACCGCGATTAATTTGTGTTTATTATTCTGTACGATACCTGTAATGTATTTATATAACTCATCTTTCCAATCAGAATGAATAAGAGATACTCTATCCTGGACTGCAAATACAAATTGTAGATAAATTTAGGTGTAGGTATTGGCCATTGTTTTTATATCTCGTCCCCAGAGGGACTCATTTATGTTATGGGGAAATTCATCTGCTATAAATATTTAGTCCCTCACGGGACTTATTCAGTTTCATCCAAACAAAATTCATATTGATTAGATACTGTTTCACATTTAAAAAAATAAGACGTTAACGTTTTTATTTTGAAATAATCATTAGAAGTAATAATCCGTGTTAATCCGTGTAATCCGTGGATAATTTTTTTAGCACCATTTTAATACCGAAAATGTTTAATCTCCTCTCCCTGCTCATCAATTTCGGTCATGGACTCAATACCAATTTTTAAATGCATATCGGTGAATTTTTCGGTGATAATTTTATCGGAGGACTCGGTCTTTACCCCTTCCGGCACCATGGGCATATCGGAGACCAGCAGCAGTGCCCCGCGGGATATCTCATTGGCATGTCCCACGATGAACAGGGTGGCGGTTTCCATATCAATCCCGATAGCAGAAAGTTTACGCAGATAGGCCTTAAAATGATCATCCCACTCCCACAGTCTGCGATTGGTGGTATAGACCACCCCGGTTCGATATTCCAATTGATGCTGCTGCAGTTTATTGGAAACAAATTTATGCAGTTTAAAAGAGGGAAGCGCCGGCACTTCCGGCGGAAAATAATCGTTGCTGGTGCCGTCCCCGCGAATAGCAGCTATGGGTAGAATAAAGTATCCCAATTCAGTGGAAGGTTTCAGGCCGCCGCACTTTCCCAGGAACAGCACGCCCTTGGGATGCCGGGCCAGCAGCAGATCCATAATGGTAGCGGCATTGGCAGATCCCATTCCAAAATTGATGATGGAGAGGCCGTGACTGTTGGTACACAACTGCATGGGTCTACCGTATCCCTTAATATCCGCTTTGAACTGCTCCGCAAATTCCTGCACATAATTATAAAAATTTGTCAGCAGAACGTAATCCCCTATTTCATCGATGTTGGCGCCGGTATAACGTGGTAACCAGTTTTTGGCAATATCAAGTTTGGTTTTCATAGGAAAATCTTCCTTCAAATATCGCACTTAGCTTTAAGCGATTATTTACATTGTACACAACAGAGATGCCAGATTCCGGTTTCCAGATACCGGTCAGACTAAAATCAAGTCGTTAAATTCCCAAATCCGCATTCC
>CBDUVK010000315.1:0-3578 GCA_965370645.1 uncultured bacterium | reverse complement strand
TTACTCCACCAGGTAAATACGAAGTGTATCACTGGCTGAAGAGCAAAACAGACCCAATCCTCCCTCCACAATCTGATTGAAATTTTGGGCCCCCTGTTCCCCAAACAGAATGCCACTCCGGTACTCATAGTAGTTACTATCCATTGCTGATACCACAACCTGATGCCAGCCGGTCCAGTTAAAAAACATCCAATTAATGCGCGCATACTCATCCGCTACCCACCACATACCAGGATTGAGGCGATCTTCCTTCTCCCCTTTAAAGACCTCCGCTTCCGTCCGATCGTCCTCTATGAAATTCTCCGGGGTTGCTTCTTCTGCTAATGATAAAACTCGGTAGATCAAGCTTCCGGAATACCCCGGCCAGACCAGATTAAAAAATTCTTCAGAAAACCAACTGGTGCCCGGAATATACTGCACCGTATCCCCCTCAGATACCTCCAATGCAATAAACTGGAAGGGTTCCGGAACGGTAGTTTCAGAATAAACCTGATCGCTACCGGCATCGATTTCCAGTCTGTAGGTTTCTCCACTCTGAACAAGATAGGTGGTATCCGGATAATAATAAAAGCCCTTATAATTCTCATATTCCGCCAGGCTCATTCCATTAATACGAACATCCGCGTTGGACACCAGTTGCTCCGGGGTATCGTAGCGTTCGGCAATATCAGCACTCCAGGTAAGAGAGATGGAGTCAATTGGAAATCCCGCTTTAAGCTCACCGTTCACGGTTAGCTGCGGTACATATTCATACTCGGTTGTATTTTCGCAACCCAACATCAAGAGAATGAAAATCAGGGTGACGACTACATAAAAAGTTGATCTCGTTTTCATCTTCTCTCCTTCTAAAACCTGGTTGAAATTCCAACAGAAGGAATTACAGGTAACATGGGTATCACAGTTAATTTTGCCGGATTTTCATCAAAATCCCATTCATAAAAGAAAATGTTTTCCCGGTTATAGGCATTAATGACCTGTATATCAAACTGCCAATCCATCCTCAACCACTTAAAATATTTGCTGAAACCGAAATCCATCCGGTGATAGGTCGGATATCGAAATTGATTTCGCTGGCCGTAGAGGAGGCGTCTGTTATCCAATCTATCGTCACGTTCCAGATAACTGCCAATAGCCCGGGTGTAAGGAAATCCGGTACCGTAATTAAATCTGTAAGAAAACCGCCAATTTCGGCCGATATCATAACTAAAAAGCAGATCAACATTATTCCTGCGGTCGAAGGATGCAGGGAACGTAACGTCGTCCAAAGTCAGCCTGGCCCAGTTCAGGGTATATCCGATCCACCCGGCAAGCCGTCCGTATTTTTTATGGATGAATATTTCCGCCCCATATGAATAACCATCAGCGGGAACAAAGAAATCACTGGCCAAGATGTCAGTACCTAGTTCCTCATCCACGGATGATCGTTTCTCCCGGTAGATTAACATATTATCAAGAGTTTTATGATAGAATTCTATCTGCAACGTGGTGGTGCCCCACAAATCCCGTTCATATCCAATGATATTATGCAGTGAAACTCCCGGCTCAACCGTCTGATCTACAGCGAACCAGCTATTGATAAAGGTGGGGTTATATTCATCCTGTACAGTAAAGATAAACTGACGATATAATCCGGTGGCATAAGTCAGATATTCTCCATCTCTTAACTTATACTTTAGCGCAAAACGGGGATCCAGGTAGAATTCATTCTTATCTTCTGTAAAATAACTCAGACGTAGTCCAGGTTTTACGATCCAGCGGTCATTGACCTGCCAATCATCCTGCATGTAAACGGCCGCCTCACTCGGTTTTTGTAAAAGGCGGAACAAGGTACGACTATCATATATATTCTGATATTCGAACCTCAATTTTTTATACTCAAAGCCGAACTTCAGGGTATTTCTGGAAGAAAATATATAACTCAAATCACCTTTTACAGTATAATCAACCACATCATTATTACTGTCTATTCCCTGATCTCCACCCAGCGTGACATCCGTTTCAAAATGTGAGGCCGCAACCATAAAATTGGAAAAAAGTTGAGGCGAAAAAACATGCTGCCAATTTCCGGCAATGGTCCGGTTACCCCAGTTTAGATTAAAACTGAGTTGATTCCAATCCAGAACATCATTTCCGAAATATCCACTGATACTCAAACGGTCATAAGGGGAAAGATCCTGATAGAAACTGCCCTGAAAATCATAGAAATAGTATGGGAATTCTTTATTCATGAGAGCCAGAACTTTATCAAAGTAGGTTCTTCGACCGGCAAGTAATAACGAGCCGTTCCCCACCGGTACTTCTAAAGACAAACGGCTGCTCAATAAGCTGATCCCAACTGTTCCGCTGAATTTTTTGTTATTACCAGATTTACTGATGACATTCAAAACGGAGGACATCCTTCCCCCAAATTCAGCCGGAAAACCACCTTTAACAAAATGTGCGTCCTTGGTTGCATCCAGCAAGAAGTTGGAAAAAATACCGCCCATGTGTGACGGATTATACACGGTGATACCATCCAGCATGATGAGATTCTGGTCGGTATTTCCCCCGCGAACCACCAGGCCGGTGCTGAAATCCGATTCCGCAATCACACCCGGTAGCGCCTGCAAGGTACGGAACAAGTCCGCTTCTGCCAGTTGGGGTGCCTGGCGAATAGATTGTACCGAAAGTTCTACCTGGCTAAGATTAACCTCGCGATCCCGGGAAATCGCTTCCGCAGAAACAATCACTTCTTCACCGGCAACCGCTTTAGGTATGAGTGAAATATTCAGAAATCTTTTTTCATCTTCTGCAAAGCTTACTTCAAAAGATGCTGTCTGGTAGCCAATATAAGAAACTCTCAGAGTATAATCCCCGGGCGGGATAGGATGCAGAACATAATATCCCCGGGTATTACTAGAGATACCGATGACTTCGCCCTGCAGATATACATTGGCACCAATCAATTCCTCGCCACTGGTACTATCGGTCACAAATCCACTGATGCTGGAGCCCGCCTGAACAGCTGAATAAAAAAGCGCTAGAGCAAATACCAACAATATCTTTTTCATAGCAGTATATTCCTGAAATAACCAAATAAACGTAAAAGTTAAATCAGAGTTTCGAGTATAAAATTTAAATCATTAATGTTACGAATCTATGAAGAAATAAAAAGTTTACCAATTTTTACATTGGTATTTCTCTCATTGATAAAAGTATGAAAATTTAGTAAAATACATTCTCATACCAGAACTCCGCTCATTAACTGAGAGCGAAAGGAAGGAGCATAGCATGATAAACTTTAAGAACTTACCAAAAAATCCCTTTTTATGGACCCTAATTTTTATCAGCCTTGTTTTTACGTTTTCCCCCGGACTATTTGCCCAGGTAGTCACTGATTTCGATAGCGATTCTCTGGAAGGATGGCGGGCAGTAGGCGACGGTCAATATTTTTTGGAATTGGGTACCGGTAATCCGGGAAATTGTATGCGGATCGATGACGACGCCACCGGTGAGATTTTGATTGCTATCGCTCCTCCTAAATTTATCGGAGACTGGAGCAGCGCAGGAGTTGGCGATTCTATCACAGCAGATATTTT
>CBDUVK010000314.1:0-3591 GCA_965370645.1 uncultured bacterium | reverse complement strand
GGGGACCACTATGGGCACGGTAGCATATATGTCTCCCGAACAGGCCCGGGGAGAAGATGCCGACCAGCGCAGTGATATTTGGTCCCTGGGAGTGGTGTTATATGAAATGCTCAGCGGAGAATTACCCTTCAAAGGGGAATTTGAGCAGGCCATGATCTACTCCATTATCAATGAAGAGCCGGAAACAATCACAAATCTTAATGAAAATATTTCACAGGAATTGCAAAATATCGTTTTAAAATCATTAGCCAAAAATCCGGAAAATCGCTATCAGGGCATAGACGAACTTTTATTCGATTTTAAAAAATCCGGCACGGAAGACGATATATCATTCGATGAGTCATTAGCAAATTTAATTCGGCGCATGTGGAGAAAGAAACTGGTGCGCAGGCTCTCGGCCGTTATTTCAGTACTTGTGACGAGTTCGGTAATTTTATTCCTGTTCTGGCCTACAATAGTGCAACCTACACCGATCGCTGTCATCAGTTTTGAAAATCAAACCGGAGATGAAAGTAATAACAGACTGAGCAGGATCATTCCCGATTTATTAATCACCAATTTACAGCAGTCCGGAAGTTTTAAGGTACTCACCTGGGAAAGGTTGCATGATTTGAAAAAGCAGCTGGGCAAAGACAGTATTGAGTTCATCAACAGCGAGTTGGGCTTTGAGCTTTGCCGCCTGGAAGGCGTTCAAAACATTATCATCGGCAGTATTGCAAAAGTAGGTGACATTTTTGCCACCGACTTAAAGATTCTTGATGTGGATACAAAGGAAATACTCCAAACTGCCCAGGCACGGGGTGAGGGAAATAATAGTATTTTCGATCAGATTGATAAATTAACCAGGGATATTGTCACCGGACTTGGTGGCATGCCCGAGGAGAAATTTTCCAGCGAAAACCGATCAATAATGGAAGTCACGACTACGTCTTTGGAAGCTTATAATTATTTTTTAAGAGGCAGAGAGGATTTTGAAAAGGGTTATGATGCGGATGCCCGTAAATTTCTTAAAAAGGCCATTGATCTGGATTCAACCTTTGCTGTGGCCTATCTCTATCTTGGCATAACCTATGATGAATTGCAGGATCCCAGGGCAAGTAAAGCGATCTTTGAAAAAGCAAAGAAATATTCAGAAAAAGCCATGGAAAAGGACAGGCTCCTGATAGAAACATATTATGCCAGATATATAGAAGACGATATGGACAAACATTTGAAGATTCTCAATGAAATAGTCGAAAAATATCCGCAGGAAAAAAGAGCCCAGTTGCATTTGGGGCTACATAGTAGGGGTGATAAAAAACTCGAGATTTATAACAAAATACTGGATTATGATCCCTATTACGGACCGGCTATGAAAGCGCTGGCAGTAACATATGCCAGGAGGGGAGATACAAAAAAGGCAGATGAATATTTAAAAAATTATGCTTCGATCTCCCCTGGTGATGCCGATCCGTTTAATACTATGGCCAATATTTACTACAATTCGGGCAGGCTGGATGAAGCAATTGTTAAATACAATGAGGCCCTGGCAGTTAAACCCAATTTTGGCTCAGACTGGATCGTTGCCTATATCTATGCCATCCAGGAAAATTACAGCGAATCTTTGCAACTGATCGATGAGCATATCACCTTTGCGCCTTCGCCAGGATTAAAGGCACTTGGAACTAACTGGAAAGGATTTTATAATTTCTGGTTAAGCAGATATGATAGTATCATGTGCAATTTTGATGCTGCCATAAACCTGTCCAAAACAATAGAGGACTCAGGTAATATCGCACTCCTTCATTTACTAAAAGCCTGGTTATTCTATGATTTGGGTGATTTTGAAACCGGAAAAACACATTTTAAAATCTGTACAGATACCTGGATTTCCCTCTATCCTGAATGGGTTGCCAATAACAGATCTTATAGGAGCTATTTTTACGGATTAGTCGACCTCAAAGCGGGTCGAATCGATTCGGCGCAGTCAAGACTGGCTGAAATGAAATCGTTTATTCAAAACTGGATGCCCCTGAAAGAGGAGGTAATATACAATTTTCATGTCTTGCAAAGTGAAATATGGTTGGCAAAAGATTCGGTCGATAAAGCGATCGAGGAATACAAAAAAGTATCCGATGTAGAATCTCCCGGTTTGGTTAGCCAGTGGTTGATAATACATAATTTGAGTTCCAGTGATATTCTGGCTCGTGCGTATATACAAAAAGGAGATCTGGACAAAGCCATTGCCGAATACGAACAGATGATTACTTTTGATGCGAATAAGGGTGACAGACGTCTTATTCATCCCAGGTATCATTACCGTTTAGCCAAATTGTATGAAGAAAGCGGCCAGGTTGAGAAGGCAATTTTGAGATACAAACGATTTCTGGAAATCTGGGAAAATGCCGATGATGATTTACCGGAAAAAATAGATGCGCAAGAACGGTTGGCTACATTAACAACTACAAGGTAAAAAGTACAAAATATAAAAAGACTGAGGATGACGGTAGGAAATTATAGAGTTTGAAAAGACAATAAATCATAACTAAAACTATATTTTTTATTTTGTACTTTGTACCTTGTAGTTAATCATGATTGGTAAAACCATCTCCCACTACAAAATCCTGGAGAAGCTCGGTGAGGGCGGGATGGGCGTAGTATACAAAGCCCGGGACACTAAGCTCAACCGTACCGTAGCCCTCAAATTTCTCCCGTCTGCCTTATCATCCAACCAGGAAGCCCATGCCCGCTTCATCCAAGAAGCCCAAACGGCCTCGGCCCTGGACCATCCTAACATCTGCACCATCCATGAAATCGGCGAAACCAAGCCTGCCCCCGGGGAGCCGGGGGATGGCCAGAGTTTCATCGCCATGGCCTGCTACGAAGGAGAAACGTTAAAAGACAAGATTGTAGGGGCGCATCATGATGCGCCCATCCCTGTTGACCAGATTATTTCAATAGTTATTAAGATCGCGCAGGGTCTGGCTCGTGCCCATGAAGAAGGGATCATTCATCGCGATATCAAACCTGCCAACATCATGATTACCAAACGGGATGAGATTAAAATCCTGGATTTTGGGCTGGCCAAACTGACCGGACAAACCTTGCTGACCAAAACCGGGACCACCATGGGCACCGTAGCCTATATGTCCCCCGAACAGGCTAAAGGTGATCCTGTTGATCAGCGTACTGATATCTGGTCACTGGGAGTGATGATGTATGAAATACTGACTGGAAAACTACCCTTTGGCGGTGATTATGAACAGGCAATAATCTACTCACTCATCAATGAAGAACCATTATCGGTCTCCGTATTAAATGAAGACATTTCACAGGAATTAGAAAGCATTGTGCAAAAATGTTTAGCTAAAAATCCGGATGAACGGTATCAGACAATAGAAGAACTACTGATTGATTTTAAACCGTTCAGCCCTGATGCAGCTATCTCGGTTGATGAATCAATATTAGGTATTTTGAAACGGCTGTGGCGTAAAAGGATTGTTCGTAGGATTTCAGTGGCAGCGTCAATTCTTGTAACAATGGCAATCATCTATATTTTATTCTGGCCCAAGATTACTGAACCCAAATCAATTGCCGTGATCAGTTTTGACA
>CBDUVK010000313.1:0-3596 GCA_965370645.1 uncultured bacterium | reverse complement strand
TGCCTGTCACTATACTGAAATTGAGGGAGAATTTTCTCCTTTAAAATCAGAATGTTTCTCTTGTCATTCGGACGATTATAATCGTGTTCAAAGCCCGAATCACATGAGTTCCGGTTTCCCGTTAACCTGTGAAACCTGCCACGGCTTTTTTAGTTGGAAACCTGCACAATTCAGAGAGCATGACGGCATTTTTCCCATTTTTTCAGGGAATCATTCCGGTGAATGGAATGAATGCAGTGATTGTCATATAATCCCGGGCAATTTTCAGGTTTTTAGTTGCCTCAATTGCCATGAACATAGCCGGGATAAGATGGACCAGGAACATCGAGAGGTTCCCGGATATATATATGAAAGCAATGCCTGCTATAATTGTCATCCCACCGGGTCCACTGGAGATTAATATGATCCGAAATTACACGAAAATATTTATTATTTTTCTAATTTTAATTTACACGCTGTCATCACCGACCCAAAATATCCAGACTAAATCATTTCATATTAAATATATTTCAGCCCAAAACGTCTATCTGGATGCTGGTAAAACAGCAGGCTTGAATATTGGGGACCGTTTTTTGATTAAAAAAGATGGTCAAACCATAGCAGAAATTGAGGTAATATATCTCTCTGACCATTCTGCTTCCTGTAGCATCGTCTCCTCCAGTGGTACGGTTAAACCTGGAGACAAAGCTATTTTGCAAAAAGAACAACAAGTCATTGAAAAAGCGCAACCGATTCCGGTTATTATTGATACTACACAAGGTATTCAGGAAGCAAAAATTTCAGAGACACCTTCCTTCTCTAGAAGAAAACGTTCGCCATTTAGCGGCACAATCTCTCTTCAATATTATTATTGGAAAGATCTTAAAGAGACTCAACTTGATTTTAGTCAACCTACATTGAGATTTAGTTTGCGAGGAAAACAATTATGGGGCAAAGATTATAATTTACGCATCCGAGCAAGATTGCGTCATAATCAGCGAGCCCGGTCTCTGCATAGCAATGCCCCTGAACAGGAATGGCGGAATCGGGTGTTTGAGGTATCATTCAGCTATGACAACATCAATGCCCCTCTCAATTATAAAGTGGGAAGAATAATTTTGAACAGATTCAGTGGTGTTGGTTATATAGATGGATTGTTACTGCAGTATAATGCTTCACAAAAATTTCGGCTTGGTCTGTTCGGAGGCTCTAAGCCTCAATGGCAATATGGAACTCTACAAACATCCATTCAAAAATATGGTGCTTATTTAAACTACGCCAATGGCAATTACAGTAAAGGTCGCTTTGAGTCTACTCTGGCAGTCGCCGGCGAATATCATGGCAGTACCGTTAGCAGAGAATTCGTATATTTTCAAAATAGTTTTAATCTTTTTCAGCGATGGACTGTTTTTCAAAGCGCAGAAATTGACCTGAACCGCTCCTGGCGCAAAGATGTTACCGGGGAAAACACCTCACTGACTAATCTTTTTGTATCCGCTCAATGGAGAATCGTTCAGAGCCTAATCATGGGAGTGATGTATGACAATCGCCAGAATTTTCTAACCTATGAAACGCGTACTCTGGCAGATAGTCTTTTTGATGAGGCTTTAAGGCAGGGAATTCGAGGGACCGTCACCCTTATCTTGCCTCACAATTACCGGATTTTCGGAAATTTTGGGATTCGAAAACGCGAATCGGATGTGGAAACAACTAAATCATTCGCAGGAGGAATAAGTAAAGTGAACTTCCTCATTCCTAATCTCAGGGTATACTTTAACGTCTCAGGATTCTCGAACTTTTATACAGACGGTCTCAATTATTCAATGATGGCTGGTAGATACATGGGAAATCGTTTGAGTATAGATCTGTCATTTGGGGGGAATCAATATAGCATCAAGACAGATAATACCAATCGTGTCAATCAATGGATCCGGATTAATCTAGTAAGCGATTTAATGTACCGAATGTTTCTCTCGGGAAATTATGAATATGGGTGGGGAGATGATATTCTTGGCCACCGGTTTCTTTTCGAAATAGGTTATCGACTTTAAAAAAGAAAACTATGAATTGTTATTGGAACCGATTTTGTTAAATAAAGTTATCCTCAATATTAATTCAGATAAAATTCAAGATTAATAAATTTATAACGATGTTCATTCAATATGGAATCAGTTCTCATTTGGTTTGTCACACTTGCTTTAATTATCATCATCATCCTTCCTTATTTTCTTAAATTCCGCAGACAACAAAAGCAGAATGAGGAAAGGAAACGAGAAGCCGTAGAATTGGGCATTGATAGACCACGGGCCCAATATCCATTTATTGACCAATCCAGCTGCATCGGTTGCGGTTCCTGTGTTCTTGCCTGCCCGGAAGGAGATGTATTAGGTGTTATCTTTGGAAAAGCTACAGTTATTAATGGGATGCGTTGCGTGGGGCACGGAAACTGCGAACCAGCCTGCCCGGTAGGAGGCATCGAGGTAGGTCTGGGAGATATTAAAACCCGTGAGGATATTCCTCATGTTGATGACTATTACGAAAGTAATGTACCAGGCATTTTTATCGTGGGGGAGCTTGGCGGAATTTCTCTTATCCGCAACGCTATTGAACACGGGACCAAAGCCATAACCAAAATCGTCGGGAAACCAGAAAGATCAACTGATCCTAATGTCAAGGACGTCCTTATCGTCGGCGCCGGACCCGCCGGGTTAACTGCTGCACTAAAGGCAATTCAGCATAACTTAAATTATCTGGTTTTAGATCAACAGGAGCCGGGTGGGACAATTCTGCAATATCCCCGGCAAAAACTGGTTATGACCCAACCTGTTGAAATTCCCCTGTACGGTAAATTGAAAAAATCTGAATATTCCAAAGAACATTTGCTGGAAATGTGGCAGCAATTAATAAACAAATATAGCATACAAATCCGGACAGATACAAAAGTGGAAGCGGTTATCAGGCATAATGGTGAATTTCATGTTGTTTCCTCGAATGGTGAATTTCGTAGCAAGTATGTGGTTTTGGCAATGGGCAGACGCGGCACACCACGAAAACTGGGTGTTCCCGGGGAAGAATTATCCAAAGTTACCTATCAGTTAATTGACGCCCAGTCCTTTCAACATCAAAATATCCTGGTGGTTGGTGGAGGTGACAGCGCAATTGAGGCAGCAGTGGGACTGGCCAGACAAAAGGGAAATAAGATTACTATATCTTACCGAAAACCCAAATTTTTCAGGATTAAGAAAAAGAATGAGGACAATCTGAATGAGTTACTGAAACAGAAAAGAATCGAGGCAATTTTTGAATCAAACGTTTTAGCAATCAATGAAAAATCGGTTCAGCTGCAAATCAAAGAACAAATCCTGGAAATTCCAAACGACTATGTATTTGTTTTTGCCGGTGGCATTCCCCCATTTCAAATGTTGCAGGATATGGGAATCTCTTTTGGAGGCAAAAAAGAGGTTTCAAATCAGCAAAATTAGATTAATGCCCTTAACAAATATTTTATCCCGAATAATTTTTCGCGAAAAATGGTGACCTTATTCCATGAAAATATGGATCTTAAGAAATTGAACTTTCTCAGGACCGATCAATTTTCATTTCAGAACCAGGTCATC
>CBDUVK010000312.1:0-3597 GCA_965370645.1 uncultured bacterium | reverse complement strand
ATCTGAGAGGAATGCGTGCGATAGTGCATGTAAATTACAGTGCATAAACTTTTCAAGGCCCCAGCCAAAGGTTTCTTGTAGTTTTATATATTCTTCTGTTAGGGTAATATTCACCAGAGTTCTGGCATCCGTATTAATTCCGACCGAGACTCCCCGTTCAGATAATTCGTGGACCGGGTGGCCTCGATATTTTTCATAAATATCTGTTTGAATATTACAGGTGGGACATACCTCCAGGTGAATGTCCTTATCTATCAGATAATCAACTAATTTAGGATCCTCAATGCTTCTTACCCCATGGCCAATTCTCAAAGGATTAAAATTCTTAATTGTCTCCCACACACTGTCAGCGCCCCGGGCTTCACCGGCGTGGGCGGTCCGCGGGATCTCATGTTGAATGGCATACCGAAAGGCGGGAACATGGGTATCTATGGGAAAACCGGCTTCATCGGCAGCCAGGTCAAATCCGGACATTTGAGATGAGTAGATATACTTTTTCACAAGCTGTACAGTTTGTAAGCTCTGTTTTTCTGAATAATGACGCAGTGCACAGAGAATAATACCCGCTTTGATGCCGGTATCTTTAACTGACCCGGAGGTTGCCTCCAGAACAGTTTCAACAACTTCTTCAGGAGAGAGGCCCTTTTCTAAGTGCTGTAAGGGAGCAAATCGTATCTCCGCATAAATGACATTCTCATCCTTCAATTGCTCAAAAAGATCTTTGACCACCAATTCTAGGTTGTTTTTTGACTGCATCCATTGTATTCCGGAGGGGGCACATTTTAAGAAGTCAGCAAGATTTTTACATTTCGCAGCTGCAATAAACTCGGATCTATATTCATCCATCGAAATCTTTGGTTTGATAAGTGAGACCACATCATAGCTCATCGAACAATCCAGATGCAGATGTAACTCAACTTTAGGGAGATTTTTTAGGGTATTATATTCTATCATTTTAAAGATTCTGGGGCTGTAGTCTAGCTTCGCTTTAAGTCCTGATTTTTATATTCCTTAAGAAGAGAAACAAAAAAATGGAACTGATGATAGCAAGAATGACAAAAATACCGGCGATAGAAATATCATCAGTGATGTCCCGGGCTTGTAATACCAGCACCATTGCTATCAAAGCGATAGCCAGTATGATAATAAAAACCAGAGATATGGGGGCCAGGATGTAACCGAGGCGGCGTTTCTTTAGTAATAGTATGGCGGTTATAATCAGGCCCGGCAAAACGATGGCGATATCGAGAACATGCACCGGATTGACCAATAATTTATAATCGCTCACGGTTTGAGGGACTGAATCAATCAATATAACCGGGATAATATCTTTCAACCAGAGTAGATAAAACATGGCTGAAATGATGAGCAGGAAGATTCCGACTGATCGAACAGGGGTACGATCCCCAAACCAATCCTGAACCTCCATGTGGCTTAATTCATACAGGGTGAGAACAAAAGCATAGAATGAGAAACCTAAGGTAAGGCAATATAACAGGAACAGGTTGTTAAAATGAACCCCAAAACTATAGATGACGAAAGAATACAACAGGTAAAACAGGGTACCGCCAAAAATAAATGTGGCAACTTTACTCCCCTTCAGCATGAAGATCAAGGTTAGCAGAAGTAATGGCAGCACAAAAAAGAGGTTGACGATATCCTGCCCAATGCCCTGGGCCGCCATGGATGCCGCATCACGTTCATATGTGCTTGGTACAAAAACCCCATAGAGTGATACAACTGCCAGGCAGACAGCCAGACTTAATGTTAAAATCCGTAAAATTTTCAGGTTCCTATTTTCCATTGCTGTCCCTTATTATTAGTAAGCCTAAAATTTACTCTGGAAACAGTGTCCACTTTCTTCCTTGATAGTCTCAAGTTTTGTTCAATTTCCCATACCCCCGTAAGGCTCTTCTCGAAGATCGATCGACTTGTGTGAATATCTTTTCTATCCTTGTTTTCTCCTTCATTTTGGAATGACCGGGTACCTTAACAAATCTGCAATTCAGACGGTCAAGAATATTATATATTCTTCTATATAAATCAGCGTTCTTGAGGTCTTTGCCGTCTTTACGTGATTTAAAATTACGTGATTCCAGTATCGCCCTTCTGTTCGGCAATCCAACCAAATTTTGGGAATCAGAAAATATGGTAATCAGTTCATTATGAACTTCTTCTTTTACAATTTCTTCAGTTTCTCCCAATGCCCATAATAAATTCTCTGCCTCCAGTCTGGTAGAGCTGGTGGAGGTGAATCTCTTTGATTTGATTTCTTGTTGAATAAATTTTTCTGTTACATCTTCAATATCTTTTAAAATTAACAGGTAGGAACCATATCCTATCTTCGCTTTTGGATCGACACTTCCATCGATGAATAGCAGCATCAATTTCCCTTCTTATTCAAAATAAAACAGATTACCACAAGCTTATCCAAAATACAGTATTGATATATTATCATATTTCTGTTAACTGAAGCTTCTTAAATAATTTAAAAATCTGGTTACCCTGTTTGGTAATTAACTTTTTTTCTTTTTATGTTTCATAACAGATTTGTACATTTTTCCAAATTCCTTGTCTCTCTGTCTTTTTTCTAAATATGACCTATCATAATATGCAGATTCTTTCTTCATTTTCAAGTAGTTTTGATAGCGTTCCTGTGAAATTATCCCTTCCTTCAAGGCAGCCAGAACCGTACAACCCTCCTCCTGAGTATGGGTACAATCATTAAAACGACAATCGCCTGCCAACGCCGCAATTTCACCAAAGGTGTCTGAAAGACCCGTTTCAATGTCCATATTTCCAAGTTCCCGCATACCCGGGGTATCGATAATCATGGAACCATTTTCAAGAACGATTAACTGCCGGCGTGCGGTGGTATGTCTTCCCCTGCCATCTTTCTCCCTGATCGCCTGGGTATCAAAGCGCTCTTCATGTAGAAGATTATTCAGCAAGGTTGTTTTCCCGACTCCCGATGAACCCAGCAGGCAGTAGGTTTTTTCTGAAATCAGCAACTGATTCATCCTTTCTAAATCAGCGTCATCATTATTGCTGAATGCTACAACCTGAACATCCGGCATCACATTGCGGATATCGGCTCTCTTATTCTCTATTTCATCCGGGGTTGCAAGATCGCTTTTACTCAATAACACCAGCGGATTAATCTCACTGTTATATATCATGACCAGATATCGTTCCAGCCGTCTTAGATTATAATTTTCATCAAGTGATTGCATGATCAGGGCAGTATCGATATTGGCAGCGATCAATTGAAAGTCAATTTTCTTACCAGGGGTCTTTCTCTTCAATAGCGATTTTCTGGGAAGAATGTCGTGAATGATCGCAAAGAATCCTTCATCAAAATATTGGGTATACACCCAGTCCCCTACTGCCGGATAATCCAGGGGAGAGTCCGCCTTAAATATCAGTTTACCGGTGATTTCCGCCAATGTTTCATCATTGCCATTGTTAATGGTATAGTTATCTTTATTGACCGTGATGACTCTGGCTATCTGCAAGTCGGCTGATTTTCCGGGATCAACTTTATTTTGAAACCAATCATTAAAACCTAATTTTGTGATGCTCATATTAAATCATCCA
>CBDUVK010000311.1:0-3608 GCA_965370645.1 uncultured bacterium | reverse complement strand
GAACACCGAATATTGAAATTCATAGGATAAACAAAGAATCCTGTAGCTACTATCGACTACCGGGCATCGAGGTCCGAGCACCGAATATCTGCTCAGATCGTTTCCGCTATTCGCCGGAAATGATATCCATAAATGGCCATTTTTACTGAAAGAGCAAACTTTCCGGGATACTTCAGGAGGGTCAAAAAAATCAGTTTCCAGAAAAATCGTTTCCCATTCTCCATTACCCCTAAAATCCAAAGTGACTTGAAAAATGCCTGAATTTCCCGATAAGTCACTCTGACGGTATGTTTTGCGGGAGGGTGGTATTCCTTAAGAAATGTCTTCATACGCTCATAGTATTCTTTCTGGGAATAGATGGTTTTGACAATATTCCGGTAACCCTGTAACAACTTTTGATGATCCATCTTTGGGATAAAATTCATGGTACCATCGGTGTTATTTCCACTGCTTATTTTGAGCAGGCGATTTTCCAATTTTAAACGTTGAAATAAGCGGGTTCCGGAAGGGGCGTTCAATAAACCCACCATGGCCGTTACAATGCCACTATTTTGAATAAATTGAATCATCTGTTCAAAGATATGGGGCGGATCATTATCAAATCCTACGATAAATCCGCCGGAGACCTCCAGACCAAGATTCTGTAATTTTCTGACCGCGGCAATTAGATCCCGGTTTAAATTCTGAGATTTTCCACATTCTTCCAGACTTTGAGGATTCGTGGTTTCAATTCCGATAAAAGTCATTCTAAATCCAGCCTCTACCATAAGTTTGGTTAATTCTTCGTCATCCACCAGATTGATAGAGACTTCGGTAAAGAAAGAGAAGGGGTAGTCTCTCTCTTTAGACCATTCTATAAGTGCGGGTAATATTTCATCTTTTAATTTTTTTCTGTTGCCAATGAAATTGTCATCAACGATAAATACCTCGCCTTTCCAACCGTCTCTAAAGAGTGCCTCAAGTTCTGCCAGGAGTTGTTCTTTGCTTTTTGTGCGGGGTTTGCGACCGTTCAGCATGGTGATGGTGCAAAATTCACAATTGTACGGACAACCTCTGGAGTACTGTATACTCATGGTGGCATATTTATGTTGTTCCAGCAACTCCCATTGTGGAATGGGGGTTTTCGTAATTTCAGGGAAGATGTCTGAGGTATAAATAGGCTTTGGACACCCCTTTTCCAAATCTTCAAGAAACAGGGGTAGAGTAATCTCCCCTTCATTTAAGATTAGATGATCCACTCCGCTGAATTCCTGATAATCAAATGTGAAAACCGGTCCGCCGGCAACAATTTTGGTTTCCAAATGATTACAACGCGTAATCACATTTTTGATTGATTCTGTATGGACATTCATGCCGGTGATAAATACGTAATCGGCCCAATGAATATGTTTATCATCCAAGGGTGAAACATTCATGTCGATCAACTTCTTCTCCCAATTGTCCGGTAACATGGCCGCCACTGTTAACAATCCTAAAGGGGGTTCGGATGATTTCTTGGAAACGAACTTAAGGGCGTTACGGAAACTCCAGAAGGTGGGCGGGGTTTCTGGATAGATCAGAAGAATTTTCATGATGTGCTCCTGGTAATAGTAAGATTTTGAATCGTACTACATTTTACTTAATTTATCGAAAACAAATAGAACGCGGATGACACTGATTAAAGGGATTTGCACGCATAAATATAATATTGTTCAAAAACAGCTATTTTTTTTAAACTTTTGTTTGCATATCCGTGACCATCAGCTGCATCCGCGTCATCAGCGTTCTATTTCAATGTACAAAAAATAAATGAAACGTATTGTAAAACTATTGTAAAACCAGGAATCCCCGGAAGATGAAGAAAAGATTTAATATTTTTCATCCCATCTTTGTTTTTATTCTGGCACAGCTGGCCTGGCTTTCCCTGTTAGGATTGTGGATTTATTGGTATGTCACGAACTATATCATCTTCAAACAAGTTGGAGAGAACTACTCGCCTCAACTAATAGCCAGAGGTACTAATATTTTGGCACTGGTTTCAGGCCTTATACTGCTGGTGTTTGTACTGGGTGGAATGTATTTTATTTTTATTTATCTGACCAGACAGTTGAGTCTGACCAGGTTGTATGACAATTTTATCGCCACTGTGACCCATGAATTAAAATCACCGCTGGCTTCCATCCTGTTATACCTGGAAACCCTAAATGAACGCCAGGTTCCGGAAAACCGCCAGCAGCAATTCATCTCCCTGATGTTGAAGGATGTAAACCGGCTGCAAAATTTAATCAACTCCATACTTAAATTATCCGGAATTGAAAAGAAAATAATGATTGCCCGATACCGGGTATACAATATTGATGAGGTTGTAAAAGATCTGGTGGAGGAGGCAATCGAACTCTTTAAATTGTCTCCTGATAGTGTGAACATTGAGGGTAATGCACCTTGCGTTTGTGTCATCGATCGCGATGCGCTGAAAATTGTGATTGATAATCTGATGGATAATGCCATAAAATTCACCACAGGTACTTTTCGTTTAACGGTTCAGTTGACGTGCACCTCAAAAAATTTCGTGTTAAAATTCATTGATCAGGGAATCGGAATTTCAGCAGAGGATCAAAAGAAGATATTTCACCGTTTTATTCGTATAAACAAACCAGAAAGTCCTGACATCCGGGGAACCGGACTGGGATTACACATTGTGAGAGAAATTATAAAATCCCACGGAGGAAAGATTTCTGTCTACAGCGAAGGGATAAACAAAGGTTCCACTTTTAGTGCTGAATTACCAATCTATCAGGTGGCGAAAAAGAGATATTTAAATTACCTACTGAAGATGACAAAAAAGATGGAAAAAGAGAAAGATGTCGCCTCAAAATAAAAACGAATTTTCTGGCAGCCGCGTATTATTGGTTGAAGATGAAGAGACCATGGGTATGGGGCTGGAATACAATCTCGCTGAGGAAGGATATCAGGTGACCTGGGCGAAGGATGGTCGCCAGGCTCTGGATATTTTTTTTAATGATAAATTTGATCTGGTTGTTCTCGATATCATGCTACCATTCTACGATGGATTTGAAGTGGCAGAAAAGATACGGGAGAAATCACCCCAGATTCCCATTCTCATGTTAACAGCCAGATCCGGAATACGCGATAAAATTAAAGGATTAGCTGTCGGAGGGGATGATTACCTCACCAAGCCGTTCCATTTGAAGGAACTCCTCTTGCGAGTGAAGGGCATGTTGAAAAGGAAGCAATGGTATAAAACATTTACGAACACCCCGGAAGTCTACCAATTTGGCAATAATGAGGTAAATTTCGAAAATCTTTCTTGCCGACAGGGTAATAAATCTTTTCGCCTTACGCCTCATGAAGCATTGGTTTTAAAATATTTGGTGGATCGTAAAGGCAAAATCGTATCCCGGGAAGAATTACTGGAAAATGTATGGAATATTAACTCGCAGGTTGAAACGCGGACGGTAGATAATTTTATTGTACGGCTGCGCAAGTATTTTGAACCGGACCCATCTCATCCGATCTATTTTAAAAGTATTCGTGGTGCCGGCTATATGTTCTCCGATTAACTCCCTATCTTTTATACAATTTTATCACTTAATATGAAAATGTTTATA
>CBDUVK010000310.1:0-3608 GCA_965370645.1 uncultured bacterium | reverse complement strand
CCATTTGGTGTGATCAATCATAACCAGATTTTTCTTTCTGTGTTATAAGGGTAGAGTCCACCATTTTGTCCTAACTTATGCCTGCCAATCTGTCAGGATACACTTCGTTTTGACAAAATTGTATTTTAACCGAGATAGCCGCGTCCAGTTCTTAACTTATATAAATACAATGGGTTGGACAGATGAATTATTCTTGGCATTATCTTTGTATGAATAGAGGAACAGAATGCGAACTTGAAAATCGTTAAAATATTAAAATAGGAGATATAAAATGTTTTCTGATATTCACACCGGCATTGAGCGGCATAATAAGATTAATGATGAGAATGGTTGTTTAATGAAAGTTAAACCGGTAGTTGATGTCTACGAGACTCCCCATTCTGTTATCATCCTGGCTGAGATACCCAAAGTTGAAAAGAAAGATTTACATATAAATATAGAGAAGGGAGTGTTACATATTCAGGGTAAGAGGGAGAATAGTTTAGTGGAAGGCGACTATCTGTTACGGGAAACTGCGGATGTGATATATGAGAGATTTTTTGAGTTGGAGGATAATTTAGAGCAGGAAACCATCGAGGCACGTTACAGTGCAGGTGTTTTGAAAATTACAATTGCAAAAAAGGAACAAGCAAAACCAAGAAAGATTGAAATACGATAATTATAAGATGATAACGAGAAATAGAAATGAACATTCCGGTTCTCTATTGAACATTAATGAAAAAAGAGGGCATTATTCTCAAACAATCCTTATGAATGTTTTGTGTGAACCGGAAACAAGAAAAATAGTGAAAAATAAATTTATCCAGGAGGATTTTTAAAATGGCAAACAAAGTTATTGGTATTGATTTAGGTACCACAAATTCAGTTGTTGCAGTGATGGAAGGTGGAGAACCGATAGTTATACCGAATTCTGAAGGTGCTCGCACCACCCCGTCGGTGATCGGTTTTTCAAAATCAGGCGAAGTTCTGGTCGGTGCCTCGGCCAAGCGCCAGATGATCACCAATCCGGAGAATACGGTATATTCGATCAAAAGGTTTATGGGGAGACGCCTGGAAGAAGTCCCGGAAGAGACCAAGATGGTTCCTTATAAGGTAAAGTCCGGAACCCACAACTTGGCGGTAACTGAAATTCGGGATAAGGATTATACACCACAGGAACTTTCTGCTATGATACTGCAGAAAATGAAACAGACTGCAGAGGATTATTTAGGGGAGAAGGTGACAGATGCAGTTATCACTGTTCCCGCATATTTTAATGATAGTCAGCGGAAGGCTACCAAGGAGGCAGGCGAAATTTCCGGATTAAACGTCTTAAGGATTATCAACGAACCTACTGCAGCTTCTTTGGCATATGGTTTGGATAAGAAGAAAAATGAAAAAATTGCTGTATATGATCTGGGAGGTGGTACTTTTGATATTTCCATTTTGGAAATTGGCGATGGTGTTTTCGAAGTAAAAGCGACTAATGGTGACACTCATCTGGGCGGCGATAATTTTGATCAGCGAGTGGTTGATTGGATTGCAGATGAATTTAAGAAAGAGCAGGGCATTGATTTACGTAAAGATGCAATGGCACTGCAGCGTCTGCGGGAAGCAGCCGAAAAAGCAAAGATTGAATTGAGTAGTACTCAGCAGACAGATATCAATCTGCCGTTTATTACTGCCGATGCAGATGGTCCGAAACATCTTCAGATGTCTTTATCTCGGTCCAAATTTGAATCTCTGTGTGAAGATTTATTTAAGAGCACTTTAGGACCCTGCCAGGAAGCTGTCAAAGATTCCGGCTTCAGTGTGAATGAAATTGATGAAATTATATTGGTCGGTGGATCAATCCGAATTCCCAAGGTTCAGGAACTGGTTCAGGGCTTTTTCAAGAGAGAGCCGCACAAAGGTATTAATCCGGATGAAGTCGTCGCGGTCGGTGCTGCCATTCAAGGTGGTGTATTAGCAGGAGATGTGAAGGATGTTTTATTGCTGGATGTAACCCCTCTTTCTATGGGAATTGAAACATTGGGTAGAGTATCAACCAAATTGATTGAATCGAATACCACGATTCCTACCCGGAAAAGTGAAATATTCTCCACTGCAGGAGATAATCAAACCCAGGTTGAAATTCATGTTTTGCAGGGAGAGCGTGAATTTGCCCATGATAATCGGACCCTGGGACAATTTATACTGGATGGCATACCGCCGGCGCCCCGAGGAATTCCGAAAATTGAAGTCACTTTCGACATTGACGCTAATGGTATGCTTAATGTTTCTGCAAAAGATATGGCAACCGGCAAAGAACAGAGCATCCGGATTGAGGCGAGTTCAGGTTTATCGGATGAAGAGATTGATAAAATGGTAAAAGATGCCAAGGAGCATGCTGCCGATGATAAAAAACGCCGGGAGATGATTGATGCGAAGAATGCCGGAGATCAGTTGATTTATCAAACTGAGAAAAATTTAAAAGAATATGGTGATAAAATAGAGGCCGCTGCAAAAAATAAGATTGAAGCAGCTGTGAGTCGTCTCAAGGAAGCTTTAAAGTCAGAAAACCTGCCGGAAATCAAATCCGCCAGCGAAGCACTAAGTCAGGTGTGGAGCGAAGCATCGTCCAACCTGTATCAGCAGGCTGGCACACCCCCGGGTGACGGAGCCCAGGAGTCAGCCTCAGCAGATGCGTCAGCCGAATCTGGCGAAGAGAAAGTGGAAGAGGCGGACTATGAAGTGGTTGATGATGATAAAAAAGATAAAAAGGGCAAGAATTAAAGCAATGAGCGGGTAGGCATATTTTTAATAGCCTGCCCAATTATTGTATCTATTAAAAAAGTTATCCTGAGAAATCAGGTTTAAATCTCACAGGAGGTTTATACAATATGGGTGAAGAGAAAAAAACTGGAAAAGAAATTGAAGTTGAGTTTTTAGAAGAAGAAAACAAAGACTCTCAGGGAATATTTGATGATAAAGGTAAACATTCCGATGCTGGATCACACAAAAAAACTAAAAAAGCGAAAGATGATTCAAAGAAGAAGGGTGATGAGTATCGTCGCAAGTATGAAGATGTCAATGAACAATTTCTGAGATTACGCGCGGAATTTGCTAACTATAAAAGAAGAGTGGAACGGGAACAAATTGAGTTTTCGGAATACTTGAAGGGAGAGGTTATCAAGGAATTCCTGGTGGTGTTTGATGATTTTGATCAGATGCTTCAGAAATCAGAAGGGGAAACCAATCAGCAGTCGGTCCTGAAGGGGGCAAATATTATTTATGATAAATTTATTGAGGTTTTGAATAATCAAGCTGTTGAAAAAATTGAAGCCATGGGTGATGAATTTAATCCACAGTTTCACGAGGCCATGTTAATGCAACCGGTTGATGATGCAGATAAATCCGGCAAAGTAATTGCAGTATTTCAGGAAGGATTTACTCTGAACGGGCGTTTATTGAGGGCGAGTAAAGTTGTGGTGGGTGATTTTGTTAAGCCGGATGATAAGAATTAAATAAATAATTAACATTTCTCACCTTGTAACTAATAGTAATTATGATAGTTACTGAATTTGTGCAGGATTTAGACTTCACACCCTATTTTAGCAACTATATGGCAAAACGGTTAAAATGTAAAA
>CBDUVK010000309.1:0-3613 GCA_965370645.1 uncultured bacterium | reverse complement strand
TTTTTCTGTCGTACGAGGGATACTCAATTGGGACATCTAAATACATTCCGAGCATTCTTTCGGTGGTGGACCAAGCCATCGAGGCGTGATTTCCTGCTCATATTCATTTTATCATTTGCAATTCGAACACTGTTTCTGGTATCATGGATGATTCCCACACAATATATCCTACCTGAAACTGTGAGTGAGGTAGGTCGGGTAGCTAAGAATTTGGCACTTACCGGACAATATGCGGATCCTTATCTTCTTCCTACTGGCCCCACCGCTCACCCGCTCCCGCTTTACACGGGTTTGATTGCCCTCCTTTACAGGTTGTTCGGATTGACCCTGACGGCCGGATATGTGCGCTGTTTCCTGGGTATCGCCGGTTATTCGGCTATGTATGCCATGCTTCCCTGGTTTGGCGAACGGGCAGGTCTCGGTAGACGAGCGGGACTGTTAGCCGGTATTGTCGGCTCCTTAATTCCTCAACAGGGAACCGCGGAAGTTATTGGCTGGGTGGCAAATGAACCACTCACTGCAGTTGCCTTGGGATTGTTATTGATCACATTCCTAAGACGAGGGAAGATAAAGCAAAATTCTTTTAGGACGGCCTTTTTGTCGGGACTCGGATTCGGATTGGCTTTTCATCTTTCGCCGACTCTTTTGCCGGTGATGTTGGGTTTGCTGACCTTTGAGCTGTTCCGGAGCAAGGATCGCAAGAAATGGGTTTCCGCAGTGATTATGGTTATAGGAATGGTTATCGCCTGTGTGCCTTGGAGCTGGCGTAACTATAATACCTTTCAGGAATTCTTTTTTCTGCGTAGCAATTTCGGTCTTGAGCTTCGTCTGGGGAATCATGATGGGGCCGTTGCCGATATGGATCGGATGGATGTAAAAGAAGGTGATGCCATGCGGCACCCCGGAAATAATATGTCAGAGGCATTACTTGTTCGGGAAATGGGGGAGATAGCATACATGCAGCAAGCCCGCCACGAGGCCCTTGAGTGGATAACATCTCATCCGGGAAAATTCGGCCGGCTCACCATATCAAGGATACTCTATTTCTGGTTTGGATCCTGGTACGAGCCAATTCTATCTGCCGGAATATCTTTACTGACCATTTTATCCTTTCTGGGATTGCGACGTGCCTGGAGCCGATTGACAATTTTAGAACGGGCTGTGCTCCTCATTCCCCTGGCCACCTACCCGCTTACGTACTATCTGGTACCCTATATGTCCCGCTATGCTGTCCCGGTGAGTTGGATATTGCTTCTTCTGGCGGCGGTTGAGGTGAATTACTGGATCAAAAAAATCATAAATAAAGAAGCATTGGCACATGTAAATTTCTAAGTATCGATGAAAAAAGTGTCGTTTTATCTTCCCAAGGCAACAATTTTATTGATTTGTCAAGAGAAACAATAGCGCGTCAGATTTTGAAAATTTTAAATTTGTACAAAAAGACCTTGCATGGAGCATGATTACTGTTTAGATTCGTTCGCAATAACAAATATTCATACTCAAACCTTAACAAATTAAATTATACGTGAATACAAAAAATCGAAGCAAATTCAGCATGTTCTAATTTCTTGATAGTTTTCATAAATTCGCTTCTACTGTTAGCCTCATTAATATAAAAGTATTTCAAAATAAGTTATTGGTTCCTTTGTTGTTCTTCGTGGTAAAATATCTATAGTCAGAATGTTTCAGAATGTTGATGATTCACGCCTGGTGTCAATTAGATTTTTTGAGGGGCAAATCCTGATATAAGAGATGATTATTTAAAATTGATTGAAGTAAAATTGAGCGATGTAAACTTCAAAATTATAATAAAATATTAAGGGAGAGTAATTATGGCAGAATTACAGGTTGCCACCAACGGCGGTGGAAATGGTGTACTTCATGATGATACAATTGAGGAATTTAAAGCAAGCCTGCGTGGCGAATTAGTGCTGGAAGGTGATGCTGATTATGAAAGTGCCCGCAAGGTGTATAATGGAATGATCGATAAACGCCCCAGCTTAATTGCGCGCTGTACAGATGTTGCGGATGTTATGGCAGCAGTTAATTTTGGTCGTGAGAATAACCTGCTTATCTCGGTCCGGGGTGGCGGTCATAATGCGGGAGGTCTCGGTATTTGTGATGATGGTCTGGTAATCGATCTTTCTCTGATAAAGTATACCCGGGTTGATCCGGCATCTAAAACAGTTCGGATTGGCGGTGGATGTACCTGGGGTGAAGTGGACCATGCAACCCATCCTTTTGGTCTTGCGGTACCCGCGGGTATCATTTCCACCACAGGTGTGGGTGGACTCACCCTGGGTGGCGGACTGGGCTATTTAACCCGCAAAGTTGGATTAACGATTGATAATTTGCTGGCTGTAGATATGGTTCTGGCAGACGGCACTTTTGTGACAGCCAGCGCTGAAGAAAATGAAGATCTTTTTTGGGCAGTCCGGGGCGGTGGCGGTAATTTCGGAATTGTGACCT
This sequence comes from uncultured bacterium, assembly GCA_965370645.1. GTDB lineage: Bacteria > Calditrichota > Calditrichia > RBG-13-44-9 > RBG-13-44-9 > RQOF01. The sequence continues at coordinate 1,144 of CBDUVK010000309.1, read as the reverse complement.
CATTTCTATTCCAGGCACATCAGATCCAGACAGTTTATGCCGGTCCGACATTTTGGGATATTGAAAAAACAGAAGAAGTAATGAAATGGTACCGGGAATTCATTACCCAGGCACCGGATGATCTCTATGGTTTTTTTGCTCTGCTAACTGTTCCCGGCCCTCCTTTCCCGGAAGCTCTTCATGGTAAAAAGATGTGCGGAGTTGTCTGGAATTATACCGGACCAATTGATGAAGCAGAAAACGTATTCAAACCAATCCGTGAATTTGGTCCCCCAACATTTGAGCACGTGGGACCCATGCCATATCCGGCTCTTCAAAGCATGTTTGATGCTTTTTATCCAGCCGGTCTGCAGTGGTACTGGCGGGCAGATTTTGTGAATGAGCTGAATGATGAGGCGATTGCTCAACATCATAAGTTCGGTCAGGAACTTCCCACACTCCATTCAACCATGCATCTTTACCTAATTGATGGCGCGGCTCACCGGGTGGGAAAAAATGATACCCCATGGAGTTATCGTGATGCCAGATGGTCTCAGGTAATTGTTGGGGTTGATCCGGATGCAGCAAATAAAGAAAAGATCACTTCCTGGACCAAAGATTATTACGATGCTGTTCATCCGCATTCGGCGGGTGGTGCTTATATTAATTTTATGATGGAGGAAGGCGAGGATCGGGTAAAAGCATCTTATAAGGACAACTACGCTAGGCTGGTTGAAATTAAGAATAAATATGATCCGAATAATCTGTTCAGGGTAAACCAAAACATCAAACCATCGGTGTGAGATTTTGGAAATCATACTTTCTTGGACCCCGAATTCTAATGAACAGAATTCGGGGTTTGAGGATTCAGGTATACAGTTGAAAATAAGAGATGAAAGGAACCGGGCTATGTCATGAAAGCGGTGATGATGACAGCTTTGAAGCCCAGCACAGATTAAGAGGTATTATGGAAAAATTGTACACTCGGCTGGAAATGATCAAAATGTTTTATGCCTACAACTCCTCTGCAACCGGCCAGTTGATCAATTCAATAGAACAATTACGAGAGGAAGAAATTACAGCACCCGGGCACAGGTCATTGCTGCCATTAGAAGATTTGGGTACGATCCGGGCAGTTATGAGTTCTTCAGATTTGCCTTGGACC
>CBDUVK010000308.1:0-3649 GCA_965370645.1 uncultured bacterium | reverse complement strand
CGACCGATTCTCATGACTAGCGCCACAACCGTATTGGGACTCCTGCCCATGGCATTAGGCTGGGGGGATGGTGCGGAAATTCGCACGCCTATGGCAATTACCGTGATTGCCGGTTTAATCAGTGCGACTTTACTTACACTGGTGGTTATACCAACGGTCTATGCAATATTTGAAAAAGGAGACTGAGAATAAATGAAAAGATCATCCTTTCTCCCCAAATTTGCTATCGAGAGACCGGTTACAATTTCGGTAACCCTCTTGGCGATCCTGGTCATTGGTTTTATTGCTTTTCAGCAAATTCCAATTGAATTATTGCCTACCGGATTTCGTGCACCCTATCTGGGAGTCTGGGTTCCCTATAGAAATGCCAATCCTAAAGAGATTGAAGAGCAGATTGCCCGACCTGTTGAGGAAGAAGTCCGAACAATCCATGGTGTGAAACAGGTGCGGTCCTTCAGTCACACAGACGGTTGCTGGGTGGGTATGGAATTTATCCAGGGGACGGATATGGATTTTGCTTATGATCAACTCCGGGATAGAATGGAGAGGGTGAAACCTATCCTGCCCGATGATATAGACCGCTATTATCTGCGAAAATTCGGACGGGATGATGAACCAGTTATCTTGTTATCCATATCAATTCCAGAGTCGGTAGATGATCCCTATTATCTGGTTGAACATTATATAAAAAGACCCATAGAAAGAATTGATGGCGTTGCCAATATAGAAGTATGGGGTGCCTTTGAAAAAGTCATCCAGATTCTTGTAAACCAGGATAAAATAGACGCATATGGCGTAAATTTATTCGAAACCATACAGCAGTTGCGACAGGATAATTTCGCCATTTCCTCCGGCTGGGTCATTGAAGGGGGAAAAAAATTTCTGGTCCGTTCATTGGGTCGATTCCGGGATTTGGAAGATATCCGCAATATCCCGCTAAATAAGACCGGCTTAACCATCGGACATGTGGCCCAGGTAACTTACGACGTTCCTGAAAGAAACTGGCACCAGCGCGTTAATCGCCAACCCTCAATAAAATTAGCCATTTATAAGGAGTCACTTGCCAATACGGTAGCATTGAGTCATCAATTGAAAGATATCCTGCAAAAAGATATCGGACAGCTCCCAATTCTTGAAGAGGCCGAAATAAATTTGCTTTTTATTCAGGGTGATCTCATTGAAGAATCAATAAAAAATCTCATTGATACCGCACTGTGGGGCGGGGTATTTGCGTTGCTGGTCATCTTTTTTTTCCTGCGCCGCCTTCGCATGACCCTCATTATGACCCTGGCCATTCCACTCTCCATCCTGATATCTTTAACCATTACTTACTTTATTGGCTGGACCCTGAATACTGTTACTATGATGGGGCTTATGGTTAGTGTGGGTTTGGTGGTGGATAATGCGATTGTTGTGCTTGAAAACATTTATCGGAAACGGAATGAAGGACTAAAACCAAAAGAGGCGTCGGTGGTGGGTGCCAGTGAAGTATCTCTGGCGGTTACCATGGCTACCCTTACCACCATTGTGGTGTTTCTGCCCATTCTTCTGATTGAGGATTCCTTTTTCTTTTATCTGAGACGGGTTGGAATTCCGGTCATATTTGCCCTTTTATCTTCTCTATTTGTTGCTCTGGTTCTCATTCCCTTAACAACCACTCGTATGATTTCTGATAAACCTGTACCCGAAATACCCATCGTGCTGTGGAACCGTAATCTCTATCGCAGAGTACTTTCTTTTGTCCTCAGTCGTCGCCTGGATGCCATGATTGTTCTGCTTGCCATCATGTTTATCACATTTATGGTATTAGCACCTCGGGTTCCTTCCAGTGATGTCAGTCCCGGTAAAATCAGCGATCTCACCCTCAGGTTTGATTTACCTTCCAACTATGTCGTTGAGGAAACCGATGCATTCTTTTCAGAGGTTGAAGATACACTCTTCAAATATGCCAAAGAATATCGAATTAAAGCGGTTGATACCGGATTTCGTAAAACCCATGGCAGGATGCGAATCTTTCTTGAACCTTCGGAAAAGGATCAATGGTATGATAATATTTATCGCACCATGCGTTCAATAATTGGAATACCACTTAAAAAGGAGCTGACCAGTGAAGAAATTTTGACCGATCTTAAACCACGGTTACCTACACGCCCCGGAATACGTTTCAGAACGTCCTGGCGAGGCTCTTCACAGGAAGATGAGGGAAGTGTATCCATCTTAATATATGGTGATGACACCGGCAAACTGGAACAACTGGCTGATGAAGCAGCGCGCCGCATGCGTCTTCTTGAGGGCGTTATCAGTATCGAAACGGATCAGGAACTGGGAAGAGATGAAATAAAAGTGGTGATAAACCGTAATATTGCCCAGCGAAATGGTATAAACCCCGATCAGGTTGCTTATACCATCATGTACGCTGTGAGGGGAATCCGGTTACCGCGCTTCTATGCCTCCGATAAAGAAATTGAGATGCGCATCCAATTGCGGGAAGAGGACCGCGAAAATCTCAGTCAGCTTAAAAACATTACCTTTATCAACCGCAATGGTAAACCGGTCCCTCTCTCGTCACTGGCCCGATTTAATTTAGAAAAAGGTTTTGGCCAGATTACACGCACCGATGGAAAAACTTATTTAGAAGTAAAAGCTAAAACACCCGCGGATAATCTGCAGAAACTATCCCGCCAAATCGATGATATTATGAGAGGTTTTCAATTGCCCTATGGATATTCCTGGGAAAAAGGGTCGAGATTTTGGAGAATGCAGGAGCAGGATACCAGTTTCAAGAATGCCATGATAATTGCTGTTATCTTTGTTTTTCTGCTCATGGGTGTCCTGTTTGAATCATTTGTGCTACCGCTTTCCGTACTGGTGGCCATTCCGCTCTCACTTTTCGGAGCATATCTCGCACTCTTTCTTACGGATACATCTCAGGATCTGATGGCTGGCATCGGGATGATCATCCTGATCGGGGTAGTGGTGAATAACGCCATTGTACTGATTGATATGATTAATCGGCGAAGAAAAGAGGGTGTAGACCGGAGAACCGCTATCCTCGAAGCCGGTGCGTTACGATTCAGGCCTATTTTAATGACCAGTTTTACCACCATTGGCGGATTGCTCCCGATGACTTTAGGGAATGCTGCACTCATTGGCGCTCCATACGCCCCCATGGGTATTACTATTATTGGCGGTTTGTTCACCAGCACCGCACTTACCCTGTTGGCCGTACCGGTTCTTTACACCCTATTCGATGATATGAGTATCTTCTTTACCCGGATTGTTGGCTGGTCTCGTAAATTTTCAACGGACAGGCAGGTTGCTTTGGATCATCCGGAAAATCCCCATTGATCTGCACAGCTTTTACATGTAAGATTTTTTCAATTTGAAGATATTCTATCAACTCTTAACTGCTTGGTTGTACTCTAAAACCATAATTTTTGTAGAGCTAAGGGAATAATCATATATTTTTAAATAGATTGTATGAATATTTCGTCCCTTGGCATAGCCATCCCTTTGGGAAACGGGACTACATATTCCTTGGTGAGGCTTCACCCATACACAACTTCAACAGATGTGACAAAAAATTTTCACTATAGCCGACAAATATTTCAAAAATCATAGATCTGAATTGAGTAGCTACTCCGGTCAA
>CBDUVK010000307.1:0-3651 GCA_965370645.1 uncultured bacterium | reverse complement strand
CTGACTGTCGGTATCATTCTGCTATTTTTTATCTACCGGAATGTCTACCGGCATGAACGATTTATCGATGCATTTGACGATGCGGCCTGGCTGAATGTGCTCATCGCACTAATACTTCTTATTCCTAATTATGGCATCCAATTTTTAAAATGGCGCTATATTTTGCGACAGGCCCTGCCAGACATTCCAAATGCCCCGGTCTTAAAGTCATTGCTATTCGGTTCAACCCTGGGATTTATCACACCCGGAAATCTTGGCGAATTGGCGCGGGGACTCTATTTTAGGAATCAGTCCCGTTTCTTGATCACAGGTTTAAACATTATTGATAAGTTTGCCGGCATGATCATTTTTATTTCGTTCGGCTTGCTTGCCGTGAACAGGTTTGTTTTTACAGCAGTCGGCTGGTCAAAGTTGATGAGTGTTTCATTAATTATATTTGATTGTCTCTTGATTATCCTTATCTGGTTTCTGGCACTCAGTCCTAAAATTATTTCCCGGCTTTTAATGCAAATTCCCTTAAAAAAAGCCTGGCAAAAAAGGTTTTCAGAGTTACTCTCCTCACTGAATTATTTCAACCGGCGTTCTGTTTTGAAGGTCCTCATGTTCAACATTGTTTGGTTTTTTGTTATTCTGCTTCAATATCACACACTGGTATTGGCATTTACCCAGGTTTCTTTTCTGGAATCACTCTGGGCCGTGAGTGCAACCTTGTTCACAAAGATTGCTTTACCCATTTCGGTGGGTGATCTGGGTATTCGGGAAGGTGCAGCAGTCTTTTATTATTCTTTGCTGGGGATTAAAAAAACGGCGGCATTTAATGCTTCCGTGCTAATCTTTTTTATAAATATTATGATTCCTGCCTTGGTGGGAAGTTATTTTGTGTTTAAACTGCGCTGGAGAAATTTAAAAAATTCGGATTCTTAAAATAATCCGCGACAACTAAAATTTGATATTATTATAAAATTGCCCGTGACCTTACTTTTTCTGATACTGGGATCATTATATTTTCTAATCATTCTCTATTTTCTGAGTGGTATTTACCGAATTTCCCAAAAGGAGTTTTCTCCTTCTTTGACGGTTTCGGTTTTAGTTCCCGCCCGTAACGAGGAAGATGTGGTTCTTCAATGCCTGCAAAGTCTATGGGCTCAGGATTTCCCCAAAGAGCTTTATAAAGTGTATGTCATAGACGATCACTCTACAGATAACACCGCTGCGATTGTTGAGGAATTTATTAAGGATAAACCGAATTTTAGCTTGCTTCGACATCAGAAAGATCCGGCGCGTTCCACCTTTAAAAAACAGGCGCTTAAATTTGCACTGCGGGAGGTGGACAGTGATATCGTGATGACCATTGATGCCGATTCGGTTGCTTTAGCTTCCTGGATCAAAAAGATGGTGAGTCACTATGATACAGATACCGGGCTGGTGGCCGGGCTGGTAACATTTCTCCCTGAGCTCGAGAGAGGTTTTTTCCATAAGATTCAAACTTTGGAGTTCGCCGGAATTGTCTTCTGTGGTGTGGGTGCGGTGGGCCATGATAATCCACTCATATGCAATGGGAGTAATCTGTCATATCGTTTGCAGGCTTTTAAAGATGCAGGAGGATATCAGGGTAATGAATATCTCCCCTCTGGTGACGATGATCTTCTTCTACAGAATTTTCACAATAAAACTTCCTGGAAAATCAAATACGCCATTGATCCGGAAACTATTAATTATACCATACCTGTCAATAGTCTGTCTGAATTTATAAATCAGCGAGCCAGATGGGCATCGAAATCGCTTCATTATCCCAAGAAATGGCTCTTCCTCATCATGTTCGCTATCTATGTCTACTATGCTTTGATTATTTTATTAATTCCCCTGGTTATTTTAGGTCTGTTTCCCTGGCAGATCTATCTGATAGGTCTGCTGTTGAAAATGATTCCGGAGGCTTTAATTATTTCCCGGGGATTAAAAACATTAGGCCGCCGTCATCTGCGCAGATATTTCCTGTTCGCTCAGATTTTTCAGGTCATATATGTCCTGATTGTCGGTTTTATGGGTTTTTTCAAAAGATTCAGCTGGAAGGGATTGGATGGAAATTCTGCATAAATTCCTGGCAAAACCTGTTTTTTCTGCTTTCCCTGAGGTTATTTGGAAACACCCCGGGGCGCAGAAAAATCTTTGCCTGACATTTGACGACGGACCTGATCCTGAAATAACTCCCGCAGTTTTGGATATTTTAAAACAATTCAAGGTATCCGCTCTGTTTTTTTTGCAGGGAGAGAAGCTAAAACAAAACAGGGATTTGTTAAAAAACATAAATTATCAGGGGCACCGTCTCGGAAATCACGGATATCACCATGTTCCTTTAATAATGAAATCATCTGAGGTGCTGAAATACGAAATACAGGGGACGGATCGCCTGATTGAAGAGCATTTCGGTAAGCGTCCGGTTTTGTTTAGACCACCTTATGGTATTTGGGGTCCGGGACTGAGAAACCAGCTAAAGTTAATGAAAAAAGAGATGGTGCTCTGGTCGCTTATGTCCAATGATTTTAAATGGGAGACAGAAAAGGTTCTTCTTTATTTGAAAAATACAGTTTCAGGTGGAGATATCATCGTCTTCCATGACAACCAGGCCAGCCAAAAAACAATCCTCCAGGTTTTACCTGATTTTCTTGAGTTTTGCCAGACAAACGGTTTCAATTTCCAACTGCTGTAATATAATATATTTCCGATCATAAATATTTTGGAAATGAACTTGACTGCATCTGGCTTGATAGTTAAATTTGAGGCCGTGTTTTTTGAGTTATTAATTTGATTTATTTAAATCTATTGATTTTATGGAGTTAGAGCACATTATTGGAGCGTAAATATCCTCTTAAAAAGCGCTGAATAATCGTGTTCTATAACTCCCATGAAAATGATTGGGGTGTAGCCAAGAGGTAAGGCACCGGGTTTTGGTCCCGGCATTCGGGGGTTCGAATCCTCCCACCCCAGCAAGATAAATTAAAATTGTATTATAATTTAGATTTTCTGACAAGGAGTTTTTATGTCTGATACAACTTTGAAAGCAAAAAAGCGCGAGAATACTGGAAAAGGTGCAACCCGAAAATACCGGGCTGAAGGTTGGATTCCGGCTGAATTTTATTCGTCGCACCAGGAGAACATGCATCTATTGCTTAACACCCGAGATTTCGAAATTATTTTAACCCATGGACATGGTTTGTTTAACCTGAAAGTCGAGGGCCAGGATAAAGATTTTCAATGCGTTATCAAGGAGATTCAAACTGAACCTGTGCTGGGAAAATTACTACACGCGGATTTTCAGGGTGTTAAGCTGGGAGAAAAACTCACGCTTACCGTTCCCATTCATCTCGATGGATCTGCAGCGGGAGTTAAGGCCGGGGGAATTATGGAATTTCTCATTCGTGAAGTGGAAGTTGAGTGTTTGCCAAAAGATATCCCGGATTCTTTGGTGGTTGATGTGTCCCTCCTGGAGATTGGTGACAGTGTTCGTGTGAAAGATCTTGAACATGAAAATGTTCGTATTTTGACCGACCCGGAAGAAACCATCCTGCTTATTGAACATTCCAAGATTATTAAAGAACTGGAAGCGGCAGAAGCAGCAGCAGAAGCAGAAGAAGAAATGGAAGAGCTTGAAGG
>CBDUVK010000306.1:0-3655 GCA_965370645.1 uncultured bacterium | reverse complement strand
ATTCCGTGCCCATGACGGCAAAACTCTTACAAAAATTTTTCCTCATCCTGATTTTTATCATACCTCACACTGTTCTCTATACTCAAAATGAAGACCCCTTTAAAAATGTAGTTAACGACGATTTATCCAGTGAAACGGCGGGAAGCGGAGCCAGTGAGAAGAAGTCGCGCTTTGGTAAAATTACCGGCAGCGTTACGGATGAGGAGACCGGACAGCTACTCATAGGAACCAATATTGTTGTGGTAGGAAAAGGTATAGGTGCGGCCACAAACACCACTGGTCAGTATACAATTGAGAAATTGTTGCCTGGTGAATACCTCCTTGAGTTCTCATACATTGGTTATAAAAATAGCGAAATTCAGGCTGTTAAAATTTCCCCGGAAAACACAGTGCAGTTGGATGTAAAATTAGAGCTGGCAGATCTCCAACTAAATGAAATCATTGTCACTCCCGGCCAGTTTGCAGTTATGGGTAAGGAGCCAACGGTGCGGCAGACCCTCACAAGACAAGATCTCCAGACTGTCCCATTCGGGGAAGACATCTACCGGGCGATTACCAGACTGCCAGGAGTTACTGCAAACGATTTTTCTGCTAAATTCACCATAAGGGGCGGTGAGAATGAAGATGTTCTGGTTTTAATGGATGGGCAGGAGCTATATGAACCGTTTCACCTCAAAGATTTGGATGGCGGGGCACTGAGTATCATAGACATAGAAGCAATTAAAGGTATCGATCTCTCCACTCCCAAGCACCCAACCTTATAAAGTCTAAAACAATTTAATCCTAAAATATTTGGGTGCTCGGTCGGTCGAGATGACGGCATGCTTTAGTTTCGAATTGGTAAACGTATACAGGGCGATTATACCTGCAATTTTTCATAAATATCTAGTTATTCAAATGGCGAAACTATCCGGAATCCCAGTTGCTGCATCCAATATCCATTGTTGGAGGCGATCCATTCGTCCTTTATTTTTCCCTCATGAAAATGAAAGATGCTCATACCCGGAACATTGATTGATTTACCAGTGGGGGCATGCAGGCCTTCACCTGAGTTCGTGGCGGTAATCGTCCATCGGACCGCTACCGCATTTTCACTCCATAAAATTTCATCCACCTGAACAATGAAATCTGGATAAGCCGTTCGCCATAGAGTAATATTTTTCTTAAACAGCTCAATTCCTTTTTCCGGCTCATATTTAGGCGTCATTCTTAGTTCAAAATCCGGATGTAGAATCTCTTCGATCCCATCAAAATCACCACTATTCCAGAAGATTAGATATTTATCCAGCAGCGGTTGGTATTCCTTCGCCGGATCGAATTGGGTACAGAATATAAATTGAGTGAATAAAAGTGAAAGTAGGAAGGTAACTGGTTTTAATTTCATGACTAAATCCTCCGCATTTTAATTTAAATTTAATATTATCCAGCTAGACAGAAAGAATTTTTAGCGTTCGGTGCGCCTGAATTTCTAGCGATTTTTCCTGAAGGTCGATCTTCTCTTTAATTTTAATAACAGTATAATACTCTTGGAAAACATATGGGCTAACTATTTCTACCACCTCTCCCTCTCCATCAGGGATGTAATATGGGCCAGGTGGTGATTGCCATGCCAGGCATAGGCACCAAGGTATGTTTTCAGGGTAAGAATGCCGGATTCGGGATGATTAAGTTCTCGCCCAAATTCTTCAACATTCATCGATTTCAATAGGATTACCCAGCGTTTATGGAGATTTTCTAAGAAGTTGAGGGAATCATTGATGTCAAGATGAATATACTCCGTTAGAGCTGCCCATTTGGCCTCATCATACGGTTTGATGGTGGGTTTCTCTTCGGTGAGAGCCAGTTTGAAACGGACATAGCCATTGAGGTGACTATCGCCCAGATGATGAACCAACTGTCGAACCTTCCAGCCACCGGGGCGATAAGGCATATTCAACTGTTCGTCACTCATGGTTTGGATAATGTTTCGCAGCTTGGCCGGCAAGATTTCAATTTCATTAATCCAGTTAGTGATGTCATTTTCAGTAACTTCTCTGGAGTAGTCATATTCCCCGATGGGCTATTTCATATGGGACAAATCATTATGACGCATTGCTGTTTTCCTTCGAAAGAAGTTCGTTTATAGTTTATCTTCAGTTAATATTTTATGAAGTGTATTCGGATTCTTTCTTAGAGCTTTATGTTTTTCCCCTCTGTTATTTTCAGAAGCTCCTTAAATGCATATACTGCTGGCATTCTTCCGCTTGCTTCACGTAAAGTTATTAATATACCCCCGCCCTTTAATTGTTTTAGTATGGGCATTATTGTCTGCTTAGGTATCATTATATCACTTGCTCTGAAAATGGGTTTATTAAAAAATGAATCAAGTATTTGTACGGTGTATCGCGAATGGGTTATATCAAAAATAAGTTCAACCATTGATTTATGTAATTTAATAATCTTCTTTACCTTTTGAGAATTTTGTTTTGCCTGTTCCGTTATTGCTTGTAAGAAAAATTCGATCCAATCATTCCAATTTTCATTTTTCGATATATCTCTTAAACTGCTATAGTACTTATCCCGATGGATTTCAAGGTACTCACTCATGTAAAACATTGGACGAAATAGCCGTTTTTTTTGAAATAAAAATAGAGGTATTAATAAACGTCCGATTCGTCCATTGCCGTCTAAAAACGGATGTATTAATTCAAACTGGGCATGTATAATAGCACACTGTATCAGGATATCTTTATCATCCTTTTGTATGTAGGCTTCCAGAACTTGTAGATGATCTTGTATAATATGCGGTTCCGGGGGAACAAAAATCGCCTTTTCTATTGTAGCTCCTAGCTTCCCAATCCAGTTTTGCCGCGTGCGGAGCTGACCGGGATTTTTATCAAAACCGCGTACACTGGTCATTAATTCTGTGTGCATTTGTCGTATCAAAAAAAGTGTTAATGGTCTTTCTTTCAATTCCTTTTCTGCCAGTATCAAAGCAGAACGGTAATTGATAATTTCCTGAATATCCTGAAGCTTACTTTTTTCTTTAATTGATATCCCTGCTTCATATTTAAGGACTTTATCCACAGTAGCCTGGGTACCTTCTATTTTTGAAGATAATACTGCTTCTTGGGTAGTTAGCGATGATAGTAATATTTCCGGATTCACAACCGCTTGTAATAAACCATCATAACGGGCCAATTCTGCATTGGCGATACCAACTGAACCGGCTAAGTGTGAGTAGTTTAAATAAGTTACAGGTAGTGTTTCAGGCAAATAAGGCTTCATTTCTTTGGCCATTTAATTTGTGTCCGACAATACTTATTTTTTAGGACACAAGATTATTAGCGTAAGAGATACCTGACACAAAATAATAATTCAAAAATTTAAGGTGAATTAACAATCTTACCCAATAATGAGGTAAGTGTTGCATTGAATTTTTTCGGGGTGACTCTTTCGATATGTACCTGTTCGCACTGGTTGAAGCGGGTGAAGGCAATTAACTTTTTGGTAAATGTTTGAAGAAATTCATCGCTCACCTTAAAGTCAGGTTCGAAATTTAGATGGCGAACAATTAGTGTTTTGTCCTTGCGGTCTGCTTTGGGATCCAGTCTTCCTATGAAATCAACGCCCCAGAGAATGGGAAGACTAAAATAACCATATCGCCTTTTCCTGG
>CBDUVK010000305.1:0-3663 GCA_965370645.1 uncultured bacterium | reverse complement strand
GGTCATTCACTGAGACGACTTCAGTGCCATTGACGCTCATAATAATATCGCCGGACTTCAGGCCAGCCTTCTCAGCTGCCCTCCCTGATTGTAACCCCTGTACCAGTACGCCAACTGGCCTGGAAAGGCCCACGCCTTTGGCTACCTTGCTATCCACCGGACTGATCGATACACCCAGCAATCCCCGCCGAACCTCCCCGTGAATCAGAATGTCGTTGACAATTTTCGACGCCAGGTTTATAGGAATAGCGAATCCATAACCCTGATATAGTCCGGTCCGGGTTGCGATAGCTGTATTGACGCCAATGACTTCTCCACTCAGGTTGATCAATGCACCGCCACTGTTGCCGGGATTGATTACCGCATCGGTTTGAATGAAATTTTCCACACCGTATTCACTGTTGATGATTCGAATATTTCTGCCCAGAGCACTTACAATACCTGCAGTGATAGTAGATGTAAAGGAGAGGGGACTGCCTACCGCCATCACCCACTCTCCAATCTTTAAACTATCCGAATTTCCGATATATGCATTGGGCAAATTGAGAGCATCGATCTTAAGGAGTGCCACATCAGTATTGGGATCTCCTCCCACAAATTTTGCCGGGAATTCCCGTTTATCGTATAAGGTGATCCGGTAATGTGTGGCATTTTCTACCACATGAAAGTTAGTTAGTATATAGCCGTTTGGAGAAATGAGGATACCCGATCCGGTTCCCTGTTGAAAGAATTCGCCACCGTCTTCGCCATGCCTGTCCCAGAAAAATTGGTGCTCCTCATCCTGTGGAACAGTGCTCACTGTTGCCTCGCTTTGTACCGTTACCACTGCGGGTAAAATTCGCGCTGCGGCTTTGATAAAAATAGGATTAGGATTACCCAACGGAAATTGACCGCTCAGGGATTGGCGTTCTTCCTCCGGCAGACTGCGCCAGCTCAAAGTTTCCGGTTTCGATTCTATAGTTGGGGGACCCGGTTCAGTAAGCAACGAATCGACATTTTCGGGAAGAGATTCAAGCGTGTCCCCGCGTTGAGACCATTCTTCTACCCCGGGCTCCCCCTGGTCAGAGATTTGTTGTTTCCGTTCTTCCTGTGCCTGATAGGAAATAACGATGATATAAACCGCACCGGTAACCAGTACCAGCGCCAAAACTGAAATAAATACCTTCTTGAGTGTGTCCATTAGACTGTCTTTTTTATCCGGTTAATTTTAAGGTGAATTAGATTGTTAATCATTTCCGCGTAAAATAAGTAATCGAATGAGATGCATGAGAGCTACAGCGGTGGCCGCAACATAAGTGAGCGCTGCTGCACTCAGCACTTTTTTAGCGCCTCCCACTTCCTGTGTGGTGAGAAAACCATGAGATTCCAATTGAACTAAAGCCCGGTTGCTGGCATTATATTCAACTGGTAAGGTGATCACATGAAAGACCACCACTGCACCATAAAGTAATATCCCTAAATCCATTAAAAATGGTGTATTCATAAAAAATCCGATGATGAATAGGGGAAAAGCCACCCAGGAACCAAAATTGGTTATGGGAAGAAACATATGTCGCAACTGCAATGGAAAATAATTCTTGGCATGCTGTACTGCATGTCCAACTTCATGAGCGGACACTGCCAAAGCGGATAGTGAAGTGCCTCTATAGTTATCCCGTGATAATCTGACTTTTTTTACCCTCGGATCATAGTGATCGCTTAATGTTCCTGTAGTTTCTTTAACTTCCACATCACTGATGCCGTTCATGCGTAACAGTTCAACTGCTGCCTGATACCCGGTCATATTGCGGTGATTGTGAATTTGGCTATATTTGCGGTAGATATTTTTTACTTTGACCTGGGCGTAAATTGCCAGGGCGAGTGCCGGAATCAGCAGAATAAATGTCGGATCCCAGAAAAACATATACAAACCTCCTGAAAATTAATAACTTGATAATTTACGAGATTTCAACCCGGATTCAAAATTTTTTGTTCCTTACTTATCTTTAAAAATTTGGCTTGTCTTATTTAGACGATCGGGTTTAATTATTGTTACTGTATTGATGAAATTGTCTGTTTTAAAAATTGGTTTGAATAATTCATAACCACCAAGGTCACGCCAGCTGGCGGATCCGGCCACTGACGGACACTAAGGCACAAAATTATAAAAATTAATGATTTAAAAGGATTATTTTTTCTTAAATCTAACGAATCCAAAGCCTTACATAATTTCTTCTAACTTTAATGTTTCTTTGTGTCTTTGAGCCTTTGTGGTAAAATACTTGAAATAGTTAAGTAATATGATTCCCATAATTCAGATATTGGCAGAAAATATTAATACAAACAATCGGATGAAAAATGAGCAAGCAAGAAACAATTATTAAAAATCCGTTTCTGGAATTGGTCGAGCGGCGTCAAAGTGTTCGTAAATTTGAGGAGCGACCGGTGGAGCGGGAAAAGATATTGACCTGTATTGAAGCAGCCCGTTTGGCACCATCTGCGGAAAATGTGCAACCATGGCGATTTATTGTTCTTGATGAACCTGAAAGGATCAAGAGTTTATCAGAGCAGGCCTTTTCCGGTCTCTATCGCTATACCCGCTGGGCGGCAAATGCACCGGTAATCATCGCAATTTTTGCAGAAAGGGATTTTTTAGCTAACCGGTTGGGAAAGGAAATTCAGGGTACCCACTATTATCTCATCGATGTGGGCATCGCGGGGGAGCACCTGGTATTACAGGCGGAAGAACTGGGATTGGGCAGCTGCTGGATTGGCTGGTTTCATGCCAAAAATACCCAGAAATATTTTGGAGTACCGCGAGGATGGCGGGCGGTTTCGTTATTGGCTATCGGATATCCTAAATACAAAAAAGAAAAAAAACCAAAGAAAAAAATGGAGGAGATTCTCTATTTTAATTATTATAAAAAGTAAGTTGATTTAGGCTTGATTCAATTTTAATTTTGCCCTGCATTGACAAAGATTAAAGATCAAAGATTAATTTAAAAACAGGGAGGTTTTCATCCGGCAATTATTCAGGATGAATTATTTTTGCCGGGATTAATTATCAATTATAAATTGCATTTTCGCGCCTATAGCTCAATTGGATAGAGCACTGGTCTACGGAACCAGCGGTTGGGGGTTCGACTCCCTCTGGGCGTACTAGAAAATAAGTTAGAAGTAAGAAGTGAGAGGTGAGAAGTAAAAGAGCAATCGGACCTACTTCCCATCTCACCATAACTTCTAACTTCAAACCTCTAACTTCTCACTTATCCTTTCCCTCCCGGGCGTACTCCTTTTTAAGAAAAAAGAATATGCAGTTGCCAGTTGGCAATTTAATATCATTGCTACTTTTCACCTTTTACGTGCTGACTATATACGGCTATTTCTTTAATTTGATCTTTAAACTTTGATCTTTGATCTTTAATCTTCCGCCTAGCGGCCACTTCGTGGTATTCTTGTTTTATTCATTAAATTAGGGAAGCCTTTGGCCTTGTCCCTTGAGCCTTTGTCCTCTTATTTAACATATTCCAACAAGTTCTCGTTCTGCAGTACACTGTTGATATAATCATCCCGGATACGGGAGTTGTACTTTTTTGCTGATTTAACCGATCCTCTGATATTACCCACATACCAGCCAATTCCTACAAAACCGGTAAGCGAAGCCAGTCCATACTGTTCTTGTTT
>CBDUVK010000304.1:0-3664 GCA_965370645.1 uncultured bacterium | reverse complement strand
CCCTGGGATCTCTGCTCATCTCCCGCTTATTTAAATGGCGCTGGCTCTCTGAGACTGTTCCGCTGCTGCTCTTGCCGGTTGCCATTGTGGAAATCATCCTCATCAGGTATTTACCCTTGCTGTTTAATTTCATCCCCGGCGTTCCGCTGGATTTTGGCTCAACCGGCGCCATATTTCTCATTACCATTCTTCCGGTGTCCTTCCTGTGTGGCGCTTTTTTTCCATATATGGTTGAAATTTTTAGTGGTCACGTCCCCAGCGACAGAACAGAGCGCATTAAAACCGTCTATATTTGGGAAAGCATCGGTGCCATGCTGGCAGCACTTCTGATGAGTTTCATTCTCTTTCCACTACTATCAAGCTTTCAGATTGTGGGGTTCTTTTTATTCCTCTTCTATGCCATTCTTAGCTGGATAATAAAGAAAGCGCGAGGTCATTGTTTTCTGCTAACCGTCATGCTCTTCTACCTCATCATCGCCGCTGTCTTACTGGTTGCAGGAAACACCCTGCAGCAGAAGATCAATGAAATTGTTTTTGATCCATATACGGTGGAGGATGATACAGATACGCCTTATGGAAATATCAAAATACTGGAATTAGAAGAGCAGTCAGTTGTTACAAACCAGGGAACTATCGCTTATACGCTGCCGGATCCTTACAGTGATGAATCGCATATACTGCTTCCCCTCCTGCTTCATCCGGAGCCCCGAATTGTACTGCTTATCGGGGGAAATCTTTCTGGCTACCTGTCTTACCTGGAAAATTTCAGGACGGTTAGGGAGGTATATTATCTGGAGAAGGATCCTTATCTGATGAATTTTCAAAAAGAATTAATCCGGAATCGAATCGACTCTCTCAATTTCCAAATCCGGTTTATGATGAAAGATGCGCGACAGCTGTTAAAATCAGCAAAGGATTCCTTTGATATTATCAGTTTGAATAAACCAGAACCGTACACCTTAAGTGATAATCGTTTCTATACCCGGGAATTTTACCAGCTGGTCAGATCCTGTCTGGATCAAAAAGGGGTTCTCACTTTTTCAATTCGCTCCTCTGAGAATTATCTGAATCCCGCGCTGGCAGCTTATACCAATTTGATGGTAAACACTCTCGGGGAAATGTTCCCGGAAATATTCATCATACCGGGTGATGACCAGATCTTTTTGGTGAGTCCATCACTGGACATAGCCAAAAGAGTCAACAACTATCCTCATTTGTTGAAAAGTTCAAAGATAGATCCGCAATTTTTTTCTGCGGCCTATCTAGCTTATCGTATCTCCAGAGAACGTTTGCAAAGCTTTCAGCAACAGCGCCTGAAAAGGATCCATAGCGAACAGAATCACGATTTCAATTTGAGAGGATATCTCTATCACTACCGGTTGTGGGGACCGGTTTCTGCTCCACGGTTCGTTGAACTGTTCACTGTTTTACAACAGAATCGCTGGCTTTTTTCCCTGCTCATATTGATCCTTTTTATTCTGATCCATTCTATCACCATTCGTCATAAACATAAATTCCTATTATGGGAACTCATGCTGGTAGGAGGATATTCCATCGCCCTGCAGATTGTGTTTTTGCTGGAATATCAAATTTTATTTGGCACGGTTTATTCCGCAATGACGATTATTTTCGGATTATTTATGCTGGGTCTGGCCGTGGGAGCAGCCGGCTTAAAGCTTATGATAAATAAATTTCCGGGTATACAGCTGGCGAGATACGGGATCGCAGGATTTATAATCCTTAGCCTTATTCTGTTTGTTCCGGCTTCTCTGCTGCCCGCTTACGGTTTTACCGATTTTCTATTGGTAATTGTGAAGTGGGGACTGGCACCCTTTCTTATTTTCATGAACGGCTTTTTGACCGGTGGATATTTTTCGCTCATGACCAGCCAATATTACAGGCTCTCGCCATCTTCAACGGCGGGGATTACCTATGGATATGATCTGGCTGGTTCTGTTGTAGCGGCTTTTGTGGTCTCAATTATACTGATCCCTCTTTTTGAGATCAGGGGTGTCCTTTTTTTGCTGCTTTCTTTTATGGCAGTCCAGTTGATCTGGAGGGGAAAATAAAAAAGGCCACTCCGGCAAAAGCCGGATGGCCTCAGAGAAAATTCGGTTTGCCCGTGCTACATTACCACCATGCCTTCGGTATTGGCATCGACCAGTTTTTCCATTTTTAAATCGCTTTGAATTAGGATTGCCCGCTGCAGCACCGGTATAGTAATGTCGCATTTTGTGAATTTGCTGTTAACGATCTGAGTCTCCCGCATGATCGGCTTATGTATCTTGCAGTTGATGTATTCGGTGTTGTTGATGATAGCGGTAGCATAACGGCAATTCTGTAACAGGGAATCTTTATATTGATTATTGTCAATCAGACAGCCGATGTAGTTGACCTCGATGAGATCGTTATTGGAAAATTTACAACTGTAAAACTGGCTCCCGGAAAACAGGGCATTATCGAGTTTGCTTTTACTGATATCAATGCTATCAAAAAAACTCATCATAAAGTTACTGTCTGCAATCTGAACGGATTTATAAACATTATCCTTCCAGAATGTATTTTTGAGATCTGCTGATTTTATATATAGATTTTCAAATGTACAATTTTTGGTTTTTAACAGATTTCCCTCTACCAGGGACATGTCCACATCGATAAATGAGGAGTCCAGAACAATGGTTCCACTTAAGGTTGCCTGTATCAATTTTGTGTTTTTAAACTTTGACTTTTGGATATAACTGCGTTTTAGATTGATGTTCGTAAGATTGGAGTCGCTGAAATCTACGTTAAGAAGCATGGCCCCCATCATGGAGGCGCTGCGCAGGTCCAGACCGGATAGATCGAAACCTTCCAGTACGATTTTATCGAGGGTGACCGGTGCAACAGAGTTATCAATATTTCCACGCAGTTTTTTCAGAAAGATAGCTTTATCGGGTATATGCTGCCAGCAGTAATGTGTAAATGAAATCGGCTTAAACGGACATCCCTCTTCAGCGCATTTATGATAGGACATATATCTACCCCTTTCGGCGAGAAAACTTTATTCAAAAGTCTATTTATTTCAAAACGTTATAAGATATAAAAAAAAAAGAAAAATTTCAATTGTAAAATTATAATTCGTTTGTATACACTAAAAAGTTCCATTACATTAAAAGTTTCCTAAAATCTTTTGTTAAAGCTTTCGTATGATCCTCAATCAAACCAGAAGTTTACTGACCATTCGACACACTTTGTAGGAGAAATGTTGTTCCAAAGAATATCAAATTCTTTTACAGGAGAGATATTTCTAATGCTAACTACCATTCTTCTGGCGCAAACGGTTTCCCCGTCTCAGCCGAACAAACAAAAAGAGCGATCCGAAATTAAGAACCGCTATAAATGGAAAACCAGGGATCTCTTTGTTTCCGATACTGGGTGGGAGAAAAGTTATAATCTGCTCCGGTCTCGTATCAATGAATTGGAACCATACCGCGGAGAACTGGACGGTTCCGCTGAACAATTGCTGAACTGTCTTAAGATCCGGGATGAACTGGAAATTCTGGTGGGAAAATTGTCTCTCTACGCAAATTTAAAATCAGATGAAGATACCCGCGTCACCCGCTACGAGGGCTATCGCGAACAGATTTCCGGTTTACAGGTTCAACTCAACCAGAAAAAATCTTTT
>CBDUVK010000303.1:0-3701 GCA_965370645.1 uncultured bacterium | reverse complement strand
TTAAGTATCAGGGAATATCTCTGTACATTTTCAAGTCTACCGAAATCTGCATATGCATAATCGATAACTACTCTAAAATTTCCAACAAATCTTGC
This sequence comes from uncultured bacterium, assembly GCA_965370645.1. Taxonomy (GTDB): domain Bacteria; phylum Calditrichota; class Calditrichia; order RBG-13-44-9; family RBG-13-44-9; genus RQOF01. The sequence continues at coordinate 3,606 of CBDUVK010000303.1, read as the reverse complement.
GGAAAATCCTGCACCAAGTGTTAATCCTTCTTCTCCATCCAGCTGAAACATATTGCGGTAACCTCCCCGAAGGAAGAAAAATTCGCGAAATCCATATTCAGTCCCGAAATTGACACTCTCAGAATTATCATTGGGGTGAACGGCTTCAGCGGCAAGGGTAAGGCGATGTGATCTGGTCTCATAAACTTCCATAGAGATTCCTGCCTGGAAAGTTAATGGAAGTGGCCATTTACTGGTTTCCAACTTAGCAAATATTCGATCATTATTGCCTAATTGCTGTTCATCGATATCATGATAAACCAGTAAATCATCGCCATCCATTTTCATATCCGTTCCAAAATTTAACATTGAAGCACCAATCCGTAGACCATGAAAGGCTGTTGTAAACAGAGTACCAACGTCAATCCCAATTCCGTGAGCACTCTCTTTCCAAATTTTTTGAGAAATATATTTTGCATTAAGACCGATCGAAAAGCGATCGGTCATATTAAATCCATAAGAGAGCCCCAGAGATATGTCACCAGCATTAAAAAATTCCCCGGTACCCTCAGGTAATCCTATGGTTCTTACTTTCATCTCTTCCATACTCAAAGAGGTGATACTGGCGCCAACCGTGCCAAATCTGCCAAGCGGAATAACCGCAGCGGCAAAATCAAAATTAATATCAGCAATCCAGTTGGTGTGAACAAATAAAAGTTCGGGTTGGACTAATCGTCCAATACCGGCCGGATTCCAATAAATCGCAGTAACATCATTTGCCGTTGAAACAAATGCCCCACCCATGCCAATTGCGCGTGCACCTACACCTATTTGCAGGAATGGAGCGGCAGTAGTCCCCACATTAGATACTTCGCCTGATTGACTATATATCACGGACCATAGAAGCAAAACAGTGAATATTAAATAAATAACCCGTTTCATAATTAATACCCGATTCTATTTTAACGGTCTATTTTGTGAGACTTATTTTATAACTGCAAATTTACTCACCTTCTCCCCTACTCCCGGTGCATCAACATGATAGACATAGATACCAAAAGCAATCTCCTGGCCATTTTTGTTAAGTAAATTCCAGGATTCCTGACCATCGTCAAAGGTACTATCATGAATAATTGTATCCACCAGATAACCGCGGACCGTATAAATTCGAATAGTACATTTCTTTGGAAGATGAATAAAATATAATTTCCTTTCTCCCCGTCCGAATCTGAAGGGGGATCTTTCCTCCCAGGAAGCGGCTACCACATACGGATTCGGTACCACAGCAATATCGTTTATATCATGCTTGGCTTTCTCATTATCATATTTAGCTCCCTGGACGCTGAATGTAACCCTGTCACCGGTCCGGAATGGTTTGGTAAAGGATATTCTTAATAAATCACCGGGTTGAGGCGGGAATTCCTCATATGTAGTATCCGATTCAAAATAAAAACGCCAGCTTGTTTTAAAATCCTCTTTAGGTCTCTCATCCTTTGCCCAAATCAATATGTTTTCAGTTAAAGCGGGATCCTGCCAGGGATAGATTGGGGTCAGAGCAGAATCCTGAACATAATAATCTACAAACATATAATTCGCACCTTTCCCTTCGGTTACATCATAAACTGAAAATTTTGTGGGATAAGTAGGGGGATACAATCCCACATTATCTGCTGTATCTATGATCTGATCAGAAAACATTATTTCAAAATCGGAGGGATGGAATATGTTGCGATCCTTCTTTGACCATCGTTTGTCTAAATTCAATCTGGCCCGGTAGTTAGTTCCACCTACAATCCAACTACTGTGCTGAGGATCAAAAACAACAGCATCATTCTTAATTTCAAGTGTAAAACCATCTACCAGGGGTGACTTTGATAGCTCATCCACCCAGATGGTATCTGTTTTACTCAGTTTTTGTCCACCGGTGATATCATATATCATATAAAAAGAACTACCTTCATTATGGTAATATGAAGTATCTCCGAATTCGACCAAATATTCATGGCCATCTAATATGGAATCCGGTACCAGGTAGTCTATCTTAATTTCACCCGTTCCTATAGATTCTCTTAAAAATTCGCCTGCCATCCCCGCTTCAACATATCCAGCGGCAGGCGCACGGGGTGTTACTGCTGCGGTATTCAGATCAACCTTAACATTTCCGGAAATATCTTTTGAAATCTTACTGGTACATTCTGCAGGCGGAATACCAACCAAACTAATCAATCCACCTGTTTTACTGGTATCGATGAGGCCATGATCAAATGACACAATGGCATAATAATATGTCTGACCATTTTTAACATTGTTATCCACATAATAATGTTGTAAACCACTGTTCTCCCCCAAATTATAATTGGCGCCAAGTACATCAATCGGATGTAATCCCTGAATATCATTTTTTAGATCAAATTTGGCTATCGGTTTTTGGAAGGTTAATCTTCCATAAGCATCGGTAATGAGCCTGCTCTCCAGAAAATCCGGTTCGGTACTTTTATAGATAGCATAACCTTCAAAATCAAATTCCTGCAGGAAAGGATCGAAAGATGATTCAGCCCGATCGTCCCATACCAGGACTACTCGCTTATTTCCGGCTATTACAGCTTTAAGCTTCGGTTTAAGTGGGGGTTGGGCAAAGCGATAATCCGCATTATAAATTTGCTGAATTGTCTTCTTGGTCAAAACTAAATCATCATAATCATTTCCAAATAAAAGTCCCATTGAATAATTCTCGGTCTGGCCGGGTCCCAGGGGAAAGGGACCGGAAGAAAAAAACATTCCTAAATTTGCGGTAATTTGTCCAGCTGCTGAAGGTGAGGGAGCACGTCGAAAAACATCCCAGTTTTGGTACTCATTCACTAGTTCATACTTGTGTACCGGAAAAATTTCGAAACCAGTAAGACCAATCTGATCCGATTCATCTTTATCAGTAAAATCAAAATTGGGTTCACCTGAGGTAGGCATGCCATCTCCCTCACCCTGATCGGGTCCCTCATAATTAAAATTTGTGGGATCTAATCCATCTTCACCAACATCATCATTAAGCGCTTCTCCCTCATCCCACATCCCATTCCCATTTACATCTGAATAGCTCATCCAATCATCGTCCTCATCGCCTGACCAGTGGGGCGTCGGTTCCCGACCAAAATAGCTGAAAAACTTGGCCGGATCATCCACACCATACGGATAAGCATCCAGCCATACGCCCTCTCCGGATTCTCTGGTTTCATCGATGAGGCCATCATCATCATTATCTATTCCATCGTATTGAATGCCCGGACTTTCCAGAAAAGCAAAACCCGCTACGCCCACCGGAGACCACATTCCAGGGGTTCCGATACCGTCATAATCCCAGGCCCACGCTATATCTAAAAAAAGATCATAATTCCCGGTATCGTCAGATGAGTCATCCGTTCCACCGATACCCCAGTCAATATAAAAGGCATAATAGGTACTGTCGTATGAATATTTTCCTTCATTGGTAATAAAGTAAATCGCAAAGATAACATCCTCTGCCAAAACCTGAGACCACTGGAAAAGACGGGAAGCGACCTCTAACCCCAATCCGCGACGGTCGGGGTTAGAGGGATCGGGATAAAAATCCCATTCTTCGTCCGGGTCATCATC
>CBDUVK010000302.1:0-3704 GCA_965370645.1 uncultured bacterium | reverse complement strand
GACGGACGCAAAGAACATAAATCAGAATTAAAAATATTGTCCACGGATTTCACGAATTAACTCCAATCTATATAACTAATTTATTTTGAAATGATATAAAGTAATAATTCGTGATAATCAGTGTAATTCGTGGACCAATAAATTTATTGCTCCTTGCAATATAATGGCTATACTTGAAAGTTAATAAGTTAACCAAATTGGATTACTTCTCTCAAAAAACAAGTTACAACAAAATGTTTTGTACCTTCCTCAACTTTTCTTTAAATTAGCCCCGCTTAGACAGAATTCATTCAAATCTAATCATTAACTGATTAATTCATAACCACCAAGGTCACGCCAGGAGGCGGATCCGGCCACTGACGGACACTAAGGCACAAAGATATAAATATTAATTGCTTAGAAGGAGTATCGATTTTTGAACAGATCAAGATTTCAGTTTTTCTTAAAAATGTATAAGTTCCTACTTCTTGGTATCTTAGGGCCTTTGTGGTGATATTTTTCATTTGGTTCGATCAAATAATTTAAATAAACAGAAGGAGATGTATGATGCAAATGTTAAGATCGGGTTTTGTATTTCTGGCATTACTGGGATTGTTAGTTCATCCTGGCTGGTCACAAATGGATCTACCCAGATTAAGTCCGGAGGCGAGTCTTTCTCAGACTATTGGTATTACGAATATCCATGTGGAATATTTTCGACCGGGTGTTAAAGAGCGGGTGATCTGGGGGGATCTGGTGCCTTACAATGAGATGTGGAGAACCGGCGCTAATCGGGCCACCCTGATCTCATTTGATACTGATGTAATGGTGAACGGGAATAAACTGGAAAAGGGAGAATACAGTTTCTTTACTATCCCAACCTCCAATGAATGGACGATCATATTCAATAAAAATACTAGTTTATGGGGTACTTCCGGTTATAAACAGGAAGAGGATGCCCTGCGCTTTCAGGTAAAACCTAAAGTAGCAGAGTTTACCGAAAGAATGATGTTTTACTTTACGGATTTAAAAGACAATTCGGTTTCACTGGTTTTGCAATGGGAGAAGCTTCAGGTTCCTATATCAATCGAGGTTGATGTAAATACCCTGGTGATGGCAGCTGCTGCAGAGGCGATAAACTGGCGGACGCCCTACAGGGCGGCGGGTTATGTTTTAGAAAACAGTCTTGATATGGAAAGGGGTCATAGTTGGTTGGATCTTTCCCTGAATATAGAAAAAAATTACTGGAACACCGCTTTAGAAGCGCAATATCTGGAGAAAATGGGAAAACCGAAAGACGCTGTAAAAACTATGGAAGAGGCACTCAAAATGGCTGCCGAGATGGAGAGAGCTCCTTTTAATCTGGCGGAGATGGAAGCTTTGATGGAAAAATGGAAGAAATAAAGGGGTTGCCGGGCGAAATTTAAAATATCAGATTTCGCCCGTTACATTCACTTAAAATGAACTATTCTATCTGGTCCCTTTCACTCCTGAAATGTGCTGTAGTATCAAAGCGAATCCAATAACTCCCAGGCACCCGATGAGGTTGTACCACAAAAAAGTGATGTCAATAAAGAAATGACAGATAAAAACCAGCACTTCTGCGATTATAGCCGCAATAAAAGTGGAGGTGGCCCTGATTGATTTCAGATAAAATCCAACCAGGAAAATACCCAGGATGGTTCCATAAAACAGCGAGCCAACGATATTGACTGCTTCAATGAGTGAACCCAGACGGCTGGCTGTTTCGGCCAGGAGTATGGCATATACACCCCACAAAAGTGTTGCAATCCGGGAGGCCCAGAGATAATGCCGCTCACTTGCGTTCTTTCGGAACATCCTTTTATAGATATCGATCACTGTGGTAGATGCCAGGGCATTCAGCTCGGACGCTGTGGAGGACATAGAGGCAGCAAAGATAACCGCCAGAATTAATCCCACCACACCTACTGGCAGGAATTTTATGACAAAAGAGAGAAAAATATAATTGGTATCGCTGGGATCGGTATCAGGATCGTTCTTTTGCATGAGGTTGATCGCATCATTTCGTATTCCAGCAGCCTCATTCTGTAATACCTCCACTCTCTGCTGATTCTCTCTGATCTTGGTCTGATTTTTCTCTGCCAGCGAGATGGACAGATTTTTTACTGCTAATCTTTTTTGTTGTAAGGTTTCCTCATACTTTTCCTCCATCTGAACAAATTCCTGAGCATATTCACTCTGCCTGATCTGATCTACCGCAACCGAATTAAAGAAAATTGGGGCGCTCTGAAATTGATAGAAAATAAAAAGCATGGCTCCCAGGAATAAAATGGAAAATTGCATCGGTATCTTAATGATTCCGTTTAGCAAAAGAGCCATCCGACTCTGGGTTATGGACTTTCCGGTGAGGTAACGTTGGACCTGGGACTGATCGGTACCGAAATAAGAAAGTTGGAGAAAAAATCCACCGATAATACCAGACCAGATATTATAACGATTACCAAGATCAAAGGTAAAATCAATAGCATTTAATTTTCCCATTTTTCCTGCTAACTGAGCAGCCTGAAATAGAGAAATATCCGAAGGGAGTAATCTTATGATCATGAAAAATGCCAAAAACATACCGATGGTAATAATAAACATCTGCTGAAGATGTGTCCAATTAACGGCCTTTGTCCCTCCAAAGGTTGTATAGCTTACTACTAAGGTTCCGATAATAAGGTTGGTGATATAAAGATTCCATCCCAATAAAACAGAGAGTATCAGAGAGGGTGCATAAATGGTTAGACCGGCCGCGAGGCCTCGCTGGGTAAGAAAAAGAAGAGCGGCTAATGAGCGGGTTTTAAGGTCAAAGCGATTCTCCAGATATTCATAGGCTGTGTATACCTTTAATTTATGATAAATGGGAATAGCCGTAATGGACAAAACAACCATGGCAATGGGTAGTCCCAGGTAAAATTGAACAAAGCGAACCCCATCTACATAAGCTTGTCCCGGTGCGGAGAGAAACGTAATCGCACTGGCCTGGGTGGCCATGATGGATAATAAAATAGGGAGCCAGCGCATATTTCTATCCGCTAATAGATAGCCCTGAATATTCTTGCTTCCGCGACCTTTCCAGAAACCATAAAGGACGATAAAAAGGATGGAAGAAATCAGTACAATCCAGTCCAATGACTTCATAAAAAAAATCCAATTCTCATTCTAACCGGCCAATTTCAGAGGTGCTGGATTATTCATTCGAATTTCCTTCGAAAATCTTGCGCAGCAGAACCAATTGACCGAGATGGTAGGCGTTATGATCCAACACTAAAATGGCTTCACGAAGAATATTCTGGCCACTGCCATGTGGTATATTTTTATGGAGATCTATGGTGGGATCGCTTACCAATTCCTCCATTGAACGGAGGTCGCTAAAGAATTGATTAACGGCATTATCCCAGGCTGTCTCATTGGGCGGTGCTGCCTCGTTTGGCCAGTATCCCTCTGGCCATTTTGGTGAAACGTATTTCTCATTCCGACTAAATTCCAGGATATCCCATTGTGCAATGCGCATATGCTCCAACAATTGCCATGCCGTATATGGTAGGTAAGGGAATGTTTTAGCTTGGAACTGGGGTGGGAAATTCAGGAGTACTTTCTCTAAATCCAGGTGAGCACCTTTACCCTGCAATGCATAGACCAGACGTTTTCTTAAATCAGATTGATTTTCCATGGTGACCAACCTTCATATATCATTAAAA
>CBDUVK010000301.1:0-3729 GCA_965370645.1 uncultured bacterium | reverse complement strand
TATCGCTTTTTAGGACGATATATATGAGTACTCTGGCCAAAGAAGACCTCCGCACTTTCCATCACTGTTTCTGATAAGGTGGGATGCGGGTGAATACTCAGTTTTAGATCTGTGGCAACCGCAGCCATCTCAATAGCGAGTACTCCTTCTGCAATCAATTCTCCAGCGCCGGACCCCACAATGGCCATGCCCAGAATACGTTCCGTTTCCGGATCTATCAGAAGTTTAGTTAATCCATCCGTCCGATCCATGGCGAGAGCCCGGCCGGATGCTGCCCAGGGAAAACGGGCCACTTCAACAGGCCGGTTTCGTTCTTTGGCTTCCGATTCTGTCAGACCACACCATGCTATTTCGGGATCAGTGAAGACCACCGCCGGAATGGCACGGGGTTCGAAGGCCACCTTATGACCGGCGATAACTTCTACCGCGATTCGTCCCTCATGAGAGGCTTTATGAGCCAGCATTGGTTCTCCAGCCACATCACCGATAGCAAATATTGAGGATTCTGCAGTTCTTCTCTGTTCATCCACCTGGATAAATCCCGGCTTGTCCAACGAAACATCGGTATTCTCAAGTCCCAGATCTTCAGTATTGGGTTTTCTACCGACTGATACCAGAACATGATCGAATTTTTCTTCAGTACTTTCACCAGATGAAGACTCAAAACGCACTTTAATTGCTTCCTTGAGCACTTTCATTTCCGCAACTTTGGTATTTAGCAGAATCTGGGTAAAATTCTTTTCCAGGCGTTTTTGAAGCATATTCACCAGATCCCGGTCTGCTCCCGGCAACAAGCCCGGCATCATTTCCACTACAGATACCTCTGTTCCCAAAGCAGCATAAACTGTTCCCATTTCCAATCCAATGTATCCCCCACCGATCACTAACATTTTTTTGGGAATATTAGCGAGTTCTAATGCCTGGGTGGAATTCCAGATTCTCTTACTATTTATATTCAGACCCGGTATGGAAGTGGGCCGGGATCCGCTAGCGATGATGGCATATTCGAATGATAACTTCTGATTGCCACCATCAACCCGTAAAATGTTTATCAAGCGCTTATCCTTGAAAGAAGCCCGGCCTTGAATATAATTAATTTTTCTTTGATTACTCAGCTGGCCCAATCCGCCTGTTAATTTTTTTACAACACTCTCTTTCCAGCTGCGCAATCGAACGAGATCGATCTCGGGTTTACTGAATTTTACCCCCCAGTTTTCCGCTTCTTTTGATTCAGCTAATAATTTCGCAATATGCAAGAGAGCCTTGGAGGGAATGCAGCCTCTGAATAGACAAACTCCGCCGGGATTGGGCTCGGGATCCACCAGTGTTACTTCAATTCCAAGATCAGCAGCTAAAAATGCTGCTGCATAGCCTCCCGGTCCCGCACCGATGACAACCAGTTGAGTAGAATCTTGTTTATCTGCGGACAAGATTAATCTCCTCTATTAGATTCAGAATTTTTATGAAACATGATGAACACATGAACTCAAAAAAAATTGATAAACTCTTTATTGCCTGTGTGTGTTCTATAACATTGAATTCTGCGGTACAATTGGAATAATCAAATACTATAATCCAGGTTTAATCAATATTTCGTTCCCAAAGGGACTTACTTTTCTTGCAACCATATTTCTTCTAAAGATATGACGTCCCTAACGGGACTACTTATTTATAGGTAAAATTTCATTCATAATAACTTATGCAAGAATATTAATCAATGTCCACAATATCCGATTTAACTTTCGAAAATCAGAGATCTGATTAGATTAACTAATACGGACAAAGAAGAAACATATTTGCAAAGGCAAAAATCCAATATATTCAGCCAAGCCCCGTTAGGGGCAAAATATTTTTAGCAGATCGGAAACCCATAATATTTTCAAGTCCCACTAGGGACGAAATATTCTTAGAAAATTCGTGGTTTCTTTTATTCTTACATCACTCCATCATTTGATTTCTATCTGTTCAATAAAACCTTAATGTATGTGGGTGCTTTAAAACCAATACTTTTGCAGAGTTATAAAGATATTCATTTACCAAATTAACCTTCCAGCAGAATTTTGAAGGGATTTTCAAGAGACTCTGCAACCCATCGTAAAAATCGGGCAGCATCTGCTCCATCTATAAGGCGATGGTCATATGATAGTGCGAGTGGCAGCATCAAACGTGCCCTGAAATCACCTTCAACATGTACCTGCTGCATTTCCCCGCGGGAAACTCCCAGGATAGCTACCTCCGGCGAATTAACAACCGGGGTAAATGCAGTACCTCCAATCCCGCCCAAATTAGATATGCTGAAATTTCCTCCCTGCATCTCCTCCAGAGATAGTTTTCTATCCCGGGCCTTTTGTGCCAGTTCCGAAATCTCTGCAGAAAGTTCAATGATGTTTTTTTGATCCACATGGCGAACAACCGGAACCAGAAGTCCACGGTCTGTATCTACTGCGATACCCACATTAATATACTTTTTGAAGATAATTTGCGAATTTTCCATATCCACACTGGCATTAAACTGCGGGAATTTTCTGAGCGCAGCCCCAATGATCTTCAGAAGGATGGAGGTCATTGTTAATTTTCCGCCGGCGCTTTCTACCTGCCTGGCATAATGCTTTCTCTCCTTTTCAAGCTGAGTAATATCCGCTTTATCAAACTGGGTGACATGCGGTATGGTTGCCCAGGCATAGGAAAGATGTCGGGCTGTCTTCTCCCGGACTTTGCTCATAGGTTGAGTATCAAGCTCGCCCCATTTAGAAAAATCAGGCAGTGTTTCCCCTTCAAATCCACTCAAAGGCACAGCAGCTGCACTTTTACGATTGGCCAGAGTTCGCGAGTAATTTTTGATATCATCGATAGAAATTCTTCCAGCGGGCCCGGTTCCCGGGACATGGCTGATATCAATACCAATCTCCCTGGCAAATCGTCTGACAGAGGGTGCCGCCGGCACGACTTCCTTTTTTTCGGCAGAGATAGCCACCTTTGGGGGTTCAGGTTGGATCATCACTTCTGGCTGTTGTTCAACGGGCTCAGGAGGGGTTTCCGGAATTTCCTTGGATTCTTTCTCAGGTACTAAATCATCTTCCACAGGAACCGCTTCTGCAAGTAGGACCTCCAAAATCTGCTGTCCGATTTTGATCTCATCCCCCTCATTGATTAAGATCTTCTGCACAGTTCCGGAAATATCAATGGGAATTTCAACGACCGCTTTTTCAGTTTCCAGTTCCAGAATATTCTGATCTACATTCACCTCATCTCCCTCAGACACCAGAATTTTCGTAACGCTGCCCGATTCAACATTTTCACCCAACTCCGGTAACGTAAATATTCGATTTTCCCTCTTTACATCATTCTTAACTTTGGCGGGAGGTTCGGGCAGTGATTTTTCTACTTTCTCCTCAGGCCCTGGTTTTTGACCCACTTTGTCTGCAGAATCGGAGCTGGTTGTTTTAGTCTCTGTTGATTTCTCCTGTTTGGCTGTAATCTTCTCAGCAAAGATCAATACTTTTTGACCCACTTTGATCTCATCTCCCTCCTTCACCAGGATTTCCTGAATGACTCCATCCCTGTCCGAGGGAACCTCTATGACAGCCTTATCGGTTTCCAGCTCAATAAGAGGCTGGTCTTTTTGAACCGTATCACCCGGGGAAACCAGGAGTTGAGTTAAGGAACCTGATTCAACATTTTCTCCCAATTCGGGTAATATAAATTCATTTGCCATCTTTTATCCTTAAA
>CBDUVK010000300.1:0-3753 GCA_965370645.1 uncultured bacterium | reverse complement strand
TTGCACTTCTGGTGGAGCTGAGGGGAATCGAACCCCTGACCTCTTGAATGCCATTCAAGCGCTCTCCCAACTGAGCTACAGCCCCAAAGATTAAATACGAAATAGCAAATACAAAATACAATGTACAAAATAACAAGTACCGAGTACCGAGTACCGAGTACCGAGTACCGAGTACCGAGTACCCAAATTTAACCGACTTGCGTAAACATGTCAATGTGGATTTAAAGTTTTATCTGAATTCAAACTATCAGAATGATTGTTTTTTCAACAAGAAGTGAATATATTCTGGTAGAGAGAGTGCCTATGAAAAAACTCTGCACATTTTTATTATTTTTCATGTTATCCACACAAACCTTTAGCCAGAAGGTGTATCATATCCAGATCGAGGGTACCATTGACCTTGGACTGCCGCCTTATATCGAGAGAATTATAGACCAGGCCACAGATGCAAAGGCAGAGGCGATCATACTTGAAATCAATACTTTCGGAGGCCGCCTGGATGCAGCTACCCAGATCAAAGATATTCTTCTGAATACTGATATTAAAACGATTGCCTTTATTAATAAAAGGGCGATAAGTGCGGGTGCGTTAATTAGCCTTTCCTGTAAAATTGTAGCCATGGTCCCGGGCAGCTCTATTGGCGCAGCTACGGTTGTGGACCAATCCGGTGAAAAAGCTTCAGAAAAGATGATCTCCTACTTTCGGGCTGAAATGGGAGCTACAGCCGAGAAAAACGGGAGAAACAGACTGATCGCGGAAGGGATGGTGGATGAGGATGTGGAAATAGAGGGTCTCTCGGAAAAAGGTAAACTTATTACTCTCACCACCGAAGATGCCATCAGCTGGAAAATTGCGGATTATATGGTCGATGATTTGAGCGCCCTTCTGGATAGTACAAATTTGAAGGAAGAAGATTTAGTATACTCTACAATTAATTGGGCGGAACGGGTGGTTCGCTTTTTCACTGATCCCATGGTGAGTTCTCTTTTAATATCTCTGGGTCTATTGGGACTGTTTTTTGAAATTAAAAGTCCCGGCTGGGGAATTCCTGGCACCCTGGGACTGCTGTTTTTAGCGCTATTTTTCGGCATTCACTATATCGTGAACCTGGCAAACATCATCGAGATCATTCTATTTATTTGTGGTGTAGGACTACTGCTGCTGGAAATATTTGTCATCCCGGGCTTCGGTATCGCCGGGATCGGGGGAATCATATTGATGATGGCCGGATTATATCTGAGTTTGGTGGGACAGTTAAAACAGGTATCAACATCTGATTTGAGCACCGCCGCCGGTTACCTTTCCCTCTCTTTCATTATAACCTTCGGTGGAGTTATCCTCATCCTAAAACTGTTTCCAAAAACCAGTTTCTGGAAGAGAATTTCTCTGCAGGAGTCTCAACTCAGCGATGAAGGGTATATCGCATCCCGTGACTACAGCAAGTATCTTGGCAAGCTGGGCGTAGCGTTGAGTCCCTTGAGACCGGCTGGAATCGGATTGTTCGATGGCGAGAGGCTCGATGTTGTAAGCGATGGTGATTTCATTGATAAAGACATATCCATTGAAATCATTCGAATCGATGGGTACCGTTTAATCGTTCGGCCAGTTAAAAAAAAGCGAAAAAAGAATGAATGATCTGTTTTTAATACTGTTTCTGGCGGGCGGAATCTTCTTAATAGCAATTGAGATTACGGTGGTTCCGGGATTCACCTATTTTGGTGCAAGCGGCACTATTTTTCTGTTAATCTCAACCATCTTTGCCTTTTTAAACTATTCTGCTACTGTGGCGCTCGGTATTATGTCTGGTTCTATATTTATTGTTATTGCATTTTTTATATGGTTTTTAAAAAAAGGCATCAATCGTGGTTTCGCTTTGAAGGGAAGTGAGAAAGCGAAAGAGGGGTACCTGCCTTTCCAGCAAGATTACCAGCAATTTATCGATAAAAGCGGTGTTGCCCACTCTCCCCTGCGCCCCGCTGGCATTGTTATAATTGACGGTAAAAAGTTGAGCGCTGTATCCCAGGGTGATTTTATCGAAGCCAGAGAGTCTATCAGCGTTTTAAAGGTTGAAGGAAATAAACTCATTGTAAGAAAGACATCATAGAAGGAGTGCATATTATGGATTTATCTTCAGGCGTTTTGATGATTATTCTGTTTTTTATTCTGCTGTTTCTTATTTTATTCTTTTACCTTATACCCATAGGGCTCTGGATTACCGCCATTGCAGCGCGGGTACGTATCGGATTGGGCAGCTTGGTGGGAATGCGGCTTAGAAAAATTCCCCCCTCGCTTATCGTGAATGCACTGATTAATGCTACCAAGGCCGGTTTGGATATATCCTCCAGCATGCTGGAAACCCATTTTATGGCCGGTGGAAATGTAGTAAGAGTGGTTAACGCCCTTATTGCTGCCGACAAAGCCTCTATTCCCCTCACATTTCAACAAGCAACCGCCATTGATCTGGCAGGCAGACAAGTGCTGGATGCGGTTCAAACCAGTGTGAATCCTAAAGTCATTGATTGTCCCAAAACCGGAAACATTTCAGCGGTTGCCAAGGACGGTATTCAGCTCCAGGCCAGAGCACGGGTTACGGTACGAACTAATATTGAAAGACTGGTGGGAGGGGCCACCGAGGAAACCATTATCGCCCGGGTGGGTGAAGGAATTGTGTCTGCCATCGGATCAGCCGATAGTTATAAAGATGTTCTCGAAAATCCTGACAAAATTTCAAAAGCTGTTCTCGACCGGGGTTTGGACTCCGGTACTGCCTTTGAAATTCTCTCAATAGATATTGCGGATGTGGATGTGGGTAAGAATGTGGGCGCTGAACTTCAAACCGATCAGGCCGATGCGGACCTCAAGGTTGCCCAGGCCAAAGCTGAAACACGACGTGCTATGGCCGTTGCTGCAGAACAGGAAATGACCGCCAGAGCCCAGGAGATGAGGGCTAAAGTGATTGAGGCAGAGGCACAGATACCTATGGCAATTTCTCATGCGTTCAAGGATGGAAAACTTGGAGTATTTGACTATTATAACCTCAGAAATATTCAGGCAGATACTGACATGAGACAGTCAATTTCAGGGGAAGGCAAAGAAGACTTGGATAAAAATAAAAAACAATAATTCTTTAACAGAGGGGGGCTGTTGCCCCCCTTTATATGAAAAGATCAATATGGATGAAATACTCATTTTTATCGTACTCTGGGTTGTTCTATACCTGATCAATCTGATTTCAAAGAAAATTAAAAAACAAGAGGCTGCTAAAAGCCCTCCAGTCCCTGCCCCACCAGTTACTCAAACACCCGGTCCACCAATTTGGAACTCCAGAGAGCCGGAATCTATTCCTTCACACTTCCCTCAGGAGCAGCTGGAAGAGTTCGAAACTGATGAGGAATACCTTGAAGAAGAAGAGGAATTGGTAGAACAGGAAGTCATACCTGAAGAAACCAAAAAATCTGTAAGAAGTTATCCCACCCCTCCCCCCCCTGAGGAATCAGTCGAAGAACTGATTGAGGAAGAGAGTACTCTTGCGCAAAGACCGGCGATGACTTTGAAACAATATGTTATCTGGAAGGAAATTCTGGATAAACCGCTGAGTTTGCGTCCCCAGCGTCAACTCAATAAAAATCGAGTTTCCTAACCTGAAGAATTCATCACGCAAAGCTTACAATCCGGCATTTGACGGGCGCAAAGGACGCAAAAGTGCCACTCGTTACTCGCCACTCGCCGCTGGTGGTTTACCTTACTTCGAAT